>VBCJ01000443.1 GCA_005884335.1 Betaproteobacteria bacterium
CCGGGCATTGCGATCCTCCCATCCAGAGAGCTCCGCCTCGGGAAGAAACGGGCTCCTGCACGTTAACGCGACGCAACTAACGTGCCAAAGGCTTTTGCGCCTTTTCCAGCAGGAAATCACGCTGGGACCTTGCAAACGGCTGAATGCGCACCCCGGCGGTGCTATCATCCTGATCCCGCCGCATCCACACAGCCCCGCCAGGAGGAACCATGAACCTCACCACCGAGCACCTCGCCGATATCCTGATCGGCGTCGCCCGCGCGCAAAACGCCCTCATCGACGCGCTGGAGCGCATCAGCCCGGGCTTTCACAACATGCATGCGATGCCGCTCCTCAACATCGCGGCCAACACGCGCGTCGCCGAACCGCGCATGATCGATTTCCCCGCGCGGATTCTGCTGCGCCTGCAGGGGCGCGTCGCGCTCGACAACGCGGCGGTCAAGGCGGATCTCGAGCGCCTGATGAGCGGCGCGCCGGCCGCGGCCGCACCCGCTGCGCCGCCCGCGGCGAATGCAGGCAGGTTCGCGACTCCAACGCGAGGCCCTGAGCCATTTTTGGGAACCGGTCGCGGTGTGTGACCGGTTCTGTCCCTCCACGCGAAACCCAAGCGCCCCGCGGGAAACCCCTGTATAGTGCGCGCCAAGGTTTCCGCAGCGCCCTATCCGGTTAGCGCTGCAGCCTCTTCGCGGTCCCTCTCAAGTTCCTCGAATTTTTCAAGCAGTTTCTCTGCCTGAACCGGTGTGAAGGGCTCAAACCCTTCCCAGGCCGATTTCAGGAGCGGTTTATAACAGAGGGCGCAGCCCTCTCACATCCTCCTCCTGATAAACATTAGGAGAAGTTTCATCGAAACGTCATTCCAGAATCTCGGGCTATCCCCCGAGCTGCTCCGCGCAGTCGCCGAGCAGGGTTACACCGTACCGACCCCCATCCAGGCGCAAGCCATTCCCGTAGTCCTCGCAGGCCGAGATCTGCTCGGCGCCGCGCAGACCGGCACCGGCAAGACCGCCGGGTTCACTTTGCCGATGCTGCAGCTCCTCGCTTCGAAAGCGAACGCGAGCCACTCGCCCGCGCGCCATCCGGTTCGCTCGCTGGTGCTCGTGCCCACGCGCGAGCTCGCGGCGCAGGTGCAGGAGAGCGTGCGCACCTACGGCAAGCACATGCACCTGCGCTCAGCCGTGGTCTACGGCGGCGTGGGCTTCGAGCCGCAGGTCCAGGAGCTGCGCCGCGGCGTCGACATCGTCGTCGCGACGCCCGGGCGCCTGCTCGA
>VBCJ01000279.1 GCA_005884335.1 Betaproteobacteria bacterium
CATTGCGCACTCCGAGCGCACGCCGCCGGAGCTGCGCGGCGTGCGCCGCCGCACGCACGGACTGCAGCTCTGGGCAGGCATGCCGAAGGCCTTGGAAGAGAGGGAGCCCAGTTTTACGCATACGGGCAAGCCGGCCATTCCCGAGGATGAGAGCGAGCATGCGAGCGTTCGCGTCCTTGTCGGCAGAGCATGGGGCATGGAATCTCCGGTAACGCCTGTTTCGGAAACGCTGTATGTCGATATCTCGCTTCCCGCAGGCGGCCGATTGGACATTCCTCCGCTCGCTTCGGAGCGAGCGCTGTACGCGGTCGATGGCGCCTACCGGCTGCGGGACAAGTCGATGGAGCCCTACGTGATGGTCGTGCTCCCGGCGGGCGACACCGTCCGTGTGGAAGCGGAAACCCCCGCGCGGGTCATGCTCATCGGCGGCGAGCCGCTGGATGGGCCGCGCTTCATCTGGTGGAATTTCGTGTCCTCGAGGCGCGAGCGGATCACGGCAGCGGCCTCCGAGTGGAGTGCTCATCAGACGCCGCGCATAGAAGGCGAGACGGAGTGGATACCGCTGCCATCCGTGCCGCTTTAGCGCCCGCGGGGAGCGACCCTATCCCGCACATACGTGCGCAGGCGGCGAAGCGCAAGCGTGCCTTGGCGAGCGCCTTCAATGGCCACATCCACCTGGTCGGCCTCGAGCGTAAGGCGCGTCGGAACCGCCTCGATCCGCTCGCGCATCGGGCTTTCGAGCTCGTCGACGGAGAGGTAAGCCAGCGAGAACTTCACATCGGAGCAATTCCATTGCGCCGGCCCGCCGAGGCGGATCACGTCGGCCGGTTTCAGGCCGCAGCGAAAGGCGATGATCGAGTCCTGCCATTCCTGGATCATGCGGCCCAAGGCGTCCGCGGCATAGCGCGCAGCCGAGTCGACCGCAGCGTCAGTCGCGGAGCGCGCCAGATCGACGCCGCTTGGCCCCGCTTCGTGCAGCGTCCAGTCGCCGTTCGGGCCCTGCGAGGCATCCGCGACGATGAGGAGCAGCCGCCGGATTTTCACGGCATCGCGCTCCGTCATCGGCGCGTAAGGGGTGCCGTACACCAGGCGGGAGATCACCAGAGTGGAAACCGCGAAGTTGTCGGTGAGGCCGCCGTCGGCGAGCTTGATGTACTCGATGCGCACCGGGTCGCGGTAGGCTGCGAGGGCCTTTGCGATCGAATTCAAGACCCGCGAGGCTTCCGGTCTGGGGCGAATCGCGGCGATTTCCGCGGGGAGCGGCTCGCAGCTGTCGGGAAACGTCCGCACGACGACGGGCGCGAAAAGCACCGGCACCGCCATCGACGCCGCCACCGCATCGGCTACGCTATAGCGCGACAGATCGCTGCAGAGAATCGAGAACAGGACCGGAAGGAAGGGAAAGGGCACCCGGTGATAGAGATCCGTTGCTTGAATGCGTATGTCGGGCCCTTGGCGGCGAAAGATGTCCGCAAACGTCGCGCCATGAAAAACCCTGCGATCGAGCGTATCGCCGAAATTCTCGCGGGCGTTGATGCCGCCACCCAGCATTCGCAGCAGGTTCGCCGGGTTGTACAGCGACAGCCGCATCCCGCTCTCGAAACCGGGCAGCAGCACCTCGCTGCGAAATCGCGCGAGACCCTCGCGGCCATACACGCCGTAATAGGCCGCAGTAAGGGAGCTTCCGGAAACGCTGCTGATCAGTGCGACGTCGTCGAGGAGATCGCCGCCGGCGGTCTTGACGCTCTCGAGCGCGGTGAGAACGCCGTGGGCAAAAGCCGCGGCGCGCAGACCGCCGCCGGACAACGACAGCACGATCGAGTTCTCGCGCATGAAGTCCGTGCGCGCGCCCATGTTGCGAGCTGTGGCCGCCGACAGCGGCTCGTTCGTCGCCGGGTTGAACACGGGAGCCGCGCAGCCGGCGAGACCGCCCACGGCAGCCGCGACGAGCATTGCCTGACAGAACACGGTGTCGTGTATAGCATAGCAGCGCAGACAGGAGTGACCCTCTGATGAAGTCGTTCGGCGGAACGCCGCGAGGTGAGCGGCTCGAGCGCATCAAGGCTTCGCCGCGCTGGGCGGGCGAGCGTTTCCGCAACGTGCATCCGGTGATGCCGGGCTTGCGCGATCCGAACGCGTCGATGCCGACCATCAGAGAGTTTCTGTGCGACGGCGAGCGCCGAATGCCGCGGCGGCCGCTGCCGTCGATGAACCCGCTCGAAGCGTGGAGCAGGCCTCCCGGCAGCGGGCTGCGCGCGACCTGGCTCGGCCATTCCACGGTGCTGATCGAGATCGACGGCCTTCGCGTGCTCACCGATCCGGTCTGGGGACGGCGCGCATCGCCATCATCGCTCGCCGGCCCCAAGCGCTTCCAGCCCGTGCCCGTACCCCTTCGCGCGATGCCGCCCGTAGACCTCGTGATCGTCTCGCACGACCACTACGACCACCTCGACTATCCGACGATCCACGAGATCGCCAAGGGCGTCGTGCCGTTCGTAACCTCGCTCGGCGTCGGCGCGCACCTCGAATACTGGGGCGTCAGGCCCGAGCGTATCGTCGAGCTCGACTGGTGGGAATCGCACGAGTTGCCGAGCACCGGGCTCACCGTCACCGCCGCGCCCTCGCAGCACTTTTCCGGCCGCGGCCTGCGCAATCGCAACTCGACGTTGTGGTCCTCTTTCGTCATCCGCACGGAGCGGCACGCCGTCTTCTTCAGCGGCGATACCGGCCTCACGACGGAATATCAGGCGATCCGCGAGCGGCTCGGGCCGTTCGACCTCGTGATGCTGGAGGTGGGAGGGCGCCATCCTTCATGGGGCGACATGCACCTCGGACCCGAGAACGCGCTCAAGGCGCTGGCGCTGCTCGGAGGCGGCGCCTTCCTGCCCGTGCACTGGGGCACGTTCAACCTTGCGATGCATGCCTGGGACCAGCCCGCGGAGACCTTGCTGGAGTCAGGCCCGAGAGCGGGTGCGCGACTCGTGATGCCTCGCCTCGGCGAGCCGATCGAGCCGACACGTGCGCAGCGCGTCGAGCCGTGGTGGCGTGCTGTCGACACGACGGGAAAACCAGAGCTCGACACGACTGCGCCCGCTACGCTGCCGAAGGCTGTGCCATGGCCGCTCGACTAGCAACGCCCATCGCTCTCTATATCGCCGCCGAGAACCGTGGCGATGCGGAAGCGATGGCCCAGTGCTTTGCCGAAAATGCCGTGGTGCGAGATGAGGGCAAAACGATCAAAGGTCTGGACGCCATCAAGCAATGGAAGGCTGAGACCAAGAAGAAATACCAGCACACGGTCGAGCCGCTTGCGTCCGTTCAGAACGGCGGCAAGACCATCGTCACCAATAGGGTCACCGGGAATTTCCCGGGCAGCCCCATCGACCTTCGATTCATCTTCGGGCTCGACGGCAACAAGATCGTGTCGCTGGAGATTCACCCATGAGCGACGATCTTGAACTAAATGGCCGACGGGCGCTCGTCACGGGCGGCACCCAGGGGATCGGCGCAGCGGTGGTCGCGCGCCTGCGCGAGGCCGGGGCGAAGGCCCTCACCACCGCTCGTGCGACGCCAGTCAAACTCGCCGATGCCAATCTGTTTGTCGCGGCGGATATTGCCACCGCCGAAGGCTGCGCGACCGTGGTCGACGCGGTCCGCGATCGCCTCGGCGGCGTCGACATCATCGTGCACGTCGTCGGCGGCTCATCGGCGCCGGCGGGCGGCTTCGCGGCGCTCGACGACAAGCAGTGGCAGCGCGCCCTCGACCAGAACCTTTACCCGGCCGTCCGGCTGGATCGCGCGTTGTTGCCGGCGATGCTCGAGCAGGGCGCGGGCGTGATCATCCATATCACTTCGATCCAGCGGCAGTTGCCGCTGCCCGACGCCACCATCGCGTATGCCGCGGCGAAGGCCGCGCTCTCCAATTACAGCAAAGCCTTGTCCAAGGAAGTGAGCCCGAAGGGCATCCGCGTGGTCAGGGTTTCCCCCGGCTGGGTCGAGACGGAAGCCGCCGTGCGCCTGGTCACGGAACTGGCGAAGAAACGGGCACCGACTACGAAGGTGCACGCCAGGGTTTGATGAAATCGCTCGGCGGCATCCCGATCGGGCGACCGGCAAAGCCTACGGAAGTCGCGGACCTCGTCGCCTTTCTCGCCTCGCCGCGCGCCGCTGCCATCACCGGCGCGGAATTCGTCATTGACGGCGGAACCGTGCCTACCGTCTAACTTGCCGACGTTTCAGTCGCGTGATTCGCTATGTCGGACCCTACAGCCCGGCGTTCATGCGTTGATCTGCTTCGACTTGAGACGTTCGATCAGCCACCGTCCGGCGGGGCCCGGCGGCCGGTCGGTCCGGAACACTGCCGACATCGCCATGACGAGCATGCTCTCGGGAATGTCCTCGAGCCGGATTTTCACCAACGATCCCTTGGCCAGATCGGCCTTGATCACGCCCACGGGCATGCCGCCCCAGCCCAGACCTGCGCGTAAAAAGGCGTGCTTCGCGCCGAGGTCGGCGAGCCGCCAGGTGTTCGCCGAAAAAACGCCGAAGTCTTTTCCTTGCGACAGTTCGGAACGGTCCGTGAGAACCAGTTGCCTATGTTGCGCGAGGACACGCGCCGGAATTGCGCCCTTGAGTGACGCCAGAGGATGCGTGGGGGACGCGACAAAAGCCATTCCCACGCTGAGCAGTTGTTCTCGTGTGAGCTCTGCAGGGGCGGTGGGCAGAGTGCCCATCACCCCGAACGCGCAGCGACCCTCCATCACCGGCTGCAAAACAGCACCCAGCGCTTCGACATGAAGCGTAAGCGGCGTCGCCGGGAATTCCGTCTGAAAGGCCGCGACGGCGCTGGTGAGCTGTTCGAGCGGGAACATCACGTCCACCACGACGCCCAGCTCGGGCTCGAGGCCATCCGACAGGCCCTTCGCGCGCGCCTTGAAGACATCCATCCCGCCGACCACCGCACGCGCTTCTGCAAGCAGCGCCACACCCTGCTTGGTCAAGACCGGTGAGCGGCTCGACCGATCGAACAATTTGACGCCGAGCTGGGTCTCGAGATTCGCAAGCGTTTGACTGACGACCGACTGCGCTCGTCGCAGCCGGCGTCCGCCCGCGGAGAAGCTTCCTTCATCGGCTGCCGCGATAAACGTGCGGAGTTGATCGAGTGAAACGCCGTCAAGCATCTATCGACATGAACGATGGTTTGTATCTAGAAATATAGGCTACCACGATGGGCAACGGAACGATATGTTGAGCGCCTCGCGCTTCACTCCAGAAAGGAACCGGAAATGTCGAACGCAAAACGCTCGAGCGGTACTGCGCTCAATCGGCGGCCGCGCGGCACTTGGGACGCCAGCGAGTGCGCGTTGCTGCTCATCGACTATCAGGAGAACGTGCTCGATCTGGTTTTCGAGCAGGATCGAAGGGTGGTCGAGCTCAACGCCCGCACCCTGGCGACGGCAGCGCGCGCTTTCAATATTCCGGTCGTCTTGAGCACGGTGGGCGTCCAGATGGGGGTCAACAAGCCGACGATTGCGTCGCTCAAAGCCGCGCTCCCCGACGTCAAGGACATCGACCGGTCCTCCATGAATGCCTGGGAAGACGCTGCTTTCGTGGCGGCGGTGAAGGCGACGGGCCGCAAAAGGCTGGTGATGGGCGGGATCGTAACGTCGGTGTGCCTGGCCTTTCCCGCGATCGACGCCCTCGCCGACGGCTACGAGGTCTCGTTCGTCGAAGACGCAGTGGCGGACAGCTACAGGGACGTGCATGACACCGCCGTTCTCAGGCTCGCCCACGCCGGAGCCGTTCCGAGGACGACTATTGCGACGATCTCCGAGTGGTTCCGCGATTGGAAATCGCCTCTCGCGGACCCGGCCAGGAAAATCTTCGTTCCGTACCTCGAACAGATGGCGGCCTTGAGGAGAGTTCCCGAGTATCACGAGCCGAGAGGCGTGACCGTCAAGGAACCCGCATAAGGAACCGTTCGAAATGAAAAGCTCACTCGCCAAAGCCGCAACGCAAGCCCGCCGCGTCACCTACCGTACGCGCGGCCATTCGCACGGGCCGATCACCCGGCTCGTCAGTCCGTCCGACGTGGGCGAGCTGATCAAGCCCTTCGTGTTCCTGGATTATTTCGAGATCGACCCGAAGAACATGCCGCCGATCGGCTTTCATCCGCACTCCGGGATCGCGACGGTGACCGTGGTCCTCGAGGGACAGATCTCCTATGAAGAGACTTCCGGAACCAAAGGCATCATCGATCCCGGCGGGGTTGAATGGATGCGCGCAAGCGGTGGCGTTTGGCATACTGGAGGTGTTGCGGGAAGCGCGCGCGCCAAGGGCTTTCAGCTCTGGGTCGCCCTGCCGCCGGAGATGGAGAACATCGCATCCGAAGCACGCTATCTCGGGCGCGAGCATTTCCAGTCGCACGGTCCGGCGCGCGTCATCCTTGGCCGCCTCGGTGAAGCCGCGAGCAAGGTGCCCGCGCCGGCGACGATGAACTATCTGGATGTCGCGCTGAAGAAAGGCGAGAAATGGCGCTACGATCCTCCGGACAAGCACACCGTTGCTTGGATCGCGGTGCATCGAGGAAAGCTCGCAACGTTCGTGGAGACAGGCGAGCTGGCGGTGTTCGAAGAGTCGAACGGCGCGCTCGAATTCGAAGCGCTCGAAGACACGGGCTTCATCCTGGGCTCGGCTGTCAAGCATCCGCACGAGCTCGCGCTCGGCATGTACTCCGTTCACACGAGCCAGCAGGCGCTCGAGAGGGGCGAGGCAAAAATCGCAGAAATAGGCAAGCGCCTCCGCGCGGAAGGTCGCCTCTAGCCGTGACAAAACCCAAAATCCGGCGAGGGTGAGACGACCCATGATTCAAAATACCCAGATCGTCTACGCGAAGCCGCCCGCCGATGGCGCGCTGCCGGATCCGGCAGGCACCTTCAACGTCGTCCATACGCCCTTCGACACCGAAGCGGTGAACCTCAAGGCAGGCGAAGTCCTGGTCGAAAATCATTACCTCTCGATCGATCCGTACCATCGCTTCGGCTTGTACGATCCGGCCGTCACGCGCTCCCAGTTCCCGGCGACCAAGCCGGGGACCATCATTTCCACGTACGGGGTCTCACGCGTGCTGCGGTCCGCCAACCCCAAGTATGCAGTGGGTGACCTGCTCTATTCGTGGGTGCGTTGGGAGAGGTTCACGGTCGTCGATGAGCCGAACCTCCAGTACCTGCAGAAGGTGAAGGCGGGTATCGATCCGGTCCACTATCTCGGCCCTCTCGGCGCGCCCGGCCTGACCGGATATGCCGGGATCACTCGAATCGCAAAACCCAAGGCGGGCGAGACCATCGTCGTCTCCGCAACGACGGGCGCGGTTGGCATGGTCGCGTCGCAGTTGGCGAAGCGACTGGGCCTGACCGTGGTCGGCATGGCGGGCTCCGACGAGAAGGTGCGCTACCTGGTCGATGAGCTCGGCCTCGATGCCGCCTTCAACTACC
>VBCJ01000280.1 GCA_005884335.1 Betaproteobacteria bacterium
CGGCTTCGTCCCGGGCCTGACCACAGGCGCCGGCAGCGGGTCGCAGCCGCTGAACGCGGCCGGGGGCATGATCGGCGTCGAGTCGGGCACGGCGGGCAGCGGCCTGGGCTTCACCAGCCTGATCATCTGCTTCTCGAACCTGCCGGAGAAGGTGGCGAGCGCGGTCGACACCCAAATGGACGACAGCAACCCGGCGAGCGGCCAGATCCGCGCGCAGAAGCAGACCAACGCGAATGAGGCCACACTCCCCGCTCCGAACGTCTCGGCCTACGTGGAAACCGGGGTGAATCAGTACCTGCTGTGCAAAAACTACTAGCCGCTCACCGAATGGTATTCGTGCTCGTTTCTGCCGATTGACCTAGACTAGACTACGGCGCATTGGAGGTTTCCTATGACTGTATCCGTTTTCAACCGCAAGAACTCAACCGAGGCCGGTTTCACCTTGGTCGAAATCGCGATCGTGCTGGTGATCATCGGGCTGCTCCTCGGCGGCATCCTGAAGGGCCAGGAAATGATCACTCAGGCCAGGATCAAAAACGCCATCAACGACTTCAACGGCGTCACCGTGGCGGTGACCTCCTACCAGGACCGCTACCGCTTTCTGCCGGGCGACGACCCGGGCGCCAGCGCGCGTTGGACCGTTCAGGCTCCGGCAAGCGGTAACGGCGACGGTGTGATCGCGGGTCTTTACAACGCCGCCCCAGGGGCGGTCGCCCCGCCGGCAGCGGCCGAATCCAACCTGTTCTGGCAGCATCTGCGCATCGCGGGATTCGTCGCGGGCATGACCACGGGAGCCGGAAGCGGGACGCAGCCGCCGAACGCGGTCGGGGGCCTCATCGGCGTGGAGGCAGCCACAGCCACCACTGGCCTGGGCTTCACCGGCACGATCATGTGCAGTTCGAACATACCGGACAAGGTCGCGATTGCGATAGACACGCAGGCGGACGACAGCAACTCGGCGACCGGGCAGATCCGCGCGCAGTCGCAGACCAGCGGGGTTCCGCCGGTCACGGTTCAAAACCCGGCCTCTGCCTATGTGGAAACCGGGGTGGGTATATACCTGGTCTGCAAAACTTTCTAGCCTCGCCTCCGGTAACCGCAAAAAGCCCGCTCGCGCGGGCTTTTTCGTTTCGGACGGACTCTGATTTGTGAAGGCATCTTCGGCCCCAGCGATCAGCCTCCTGCTCGCAGGCAGCCTCTGTCTACTGCCGTTCCTGCTGCCGTATCACCAACAGCCGGTCTTGAGTTTTTTCCCGGAGTGGCTCGCCGCAGCGCTGGGCATCGCCGCAGCGCTGACCCTGCTCGCTGGGCAAGGTGTCTCGGCCGCATCCCTGCCCGTGCCGGCACGCTGGCTGTTCGCCTTCGCGCTGGTTCTTGCCGTGCAGGCGGCAATCGGCGGTCATGCCTATTCCCAATTGCCCCTGCTTGCCGCGCTGTACGTCCTCTACGCCGTGCTGATGATTTGGCTCGGGGCGCAGCTCACGGCTGCGCTCGGCATCGAGCGCGTGGCTACGGTGCTGGCCGCGTTTCTTCTCGTCGGAGCCCTGGCGAATTCGCTGGCGGGGGTGATTCAATATTACGGCCAACCCGAGCTGTTCGAAGATGTCATCGCCCAGCGGCGCGCTCACGGCGCCTTCGGGAACATTGCGCAATGGAATCTCTATGCCAACTACCTGGCGCTGGGCGCAGGCGCGCTTCTTTTCCTGTGGCTGCGCGTGCAAGTGCGGACGGCGTACGCGCTTCCCGCCCTGATCCTGCTCACCCTGGGCAGCGCGCTATCCGGGTCCCGCGGCGCGCTGCTCTACGCGCTATGGTATGCAGCGCTCGGGATGATGGCGGTACGCGTTCAGGATAGCGCCGAGACGCGGCGACTGAGATCGGCCGCGTACGCGGTCGCGGGCGCGACACTGGCAGCGCATTTCGCTCTGCCGTGGCTGAACAGTGCGCTTCAGCTCGGCTCGCCGGGCGAGGGCACGTTCGATCGCATGCTCGTTTATCTCGGCGAATCTGCCCGCCGGGAGGTGGCCCTGCTCGCGCTCCGCATATTTAGCGATGCGCCCATAGTCGGGGCGGGAATAGGCGAGTTCGCGGGCGCGGCGTTCGAGCTGGGACTCGATCCGTCGCTGACTCGAAGCAACGAAATCTGGACCTCGCCGCACAATCTTCCGCTGCACCTCCTTGCCGAAACCGGCCTGGTGGGCACGATCCTGGTGCTGGGCGGTCTGTGCGTCTGGGGGTGGCAGGCCGCGCGGCGCTATCGCGCCGATCCCCGGCCGGCACTTTGGTGGATCGTTGCGGCGGCGGGGATAGAACTGATGCACTCCCTGACCGAGTTTCCGCTTTGGAGCGCACACTTCCTCGGCGTGACCGCGCTCCTGCTGGGCGCAAGTGCAAGGCCGAGGCCCTCCCCGGCGGTCTCGCGCGCGAGCGGGATTGGCGCGGGGGCCGCCTGCGTCGTCCTCTCGGTCACCTTGGCGATCATGCTCAGGGATTACATGAGACTCGACGTCACGCGCATCACCGGAACAAGGGTCACCCTCGCCGCTGCCGCCCAAGCGCGCCAGGACGCTGCGACCATGCGCGACCTGACGCGCGGCTTCATGGCGCCCCTGGCGGAGTTATGGATAGTGATTGGCGCTCCGCTGGACCGGAGCGAGCTTGCCGATAAATTGGCCATGAGTGAGCGCGTAGCGCGCTGCTGGCCGACCCATGCGGTCGTGGTACGGCGCGCGGTGCTTCTCGCCTTCGACGACAAGGTGGAAAAGGCGCGAAGTCTGCTTGCGCGAGCCTTGGAAACGTTTCCACATCGACTCAATGCCACGATTCTGATCCTCGAACAGGCGCGCTCCGCGGACCCAGGCGCCATCGAACCTCTCCTCGCTATGACCAGGACTGCTTCGGGTTTGAGAAAGTAGCAGGCGGGAGCGTCGCCCCTCAACGGATGGACTCCGCCCGCATCGATTACCCCTGAAGCAGGCGCATCTCCGCCGCAGCGAGTTGTTCGGGCGTGCCGAGCAGCACGATCACGTCCCCCTCCTGCAATGCCGTTTGCGGATCCGGCGAAATCATCCGCAGCTCCCGCCGCCGCAGCGCCGTCACGCGCACTCCGACCTTATCCAGCGCGAGCTCCCCGAGGCTGCGTCCCGAGGCGCTCGCGCCCGCCGCCAGCGTCACCGAATGCAGGCGCGGCTCGCGCGCCTCGTCGGGATCTTCGGCTTCGTCGGTGCCTCCATGAAAGAACCCGCGCATCAAGCTGTAGCGATGCTCGCGAACGTCGCGAATGCGGCGCACCACGCGCCTCAAGGGGACGCCCAGCAGCACCAACGCGTGCGAGGCGAGCATCAAGCTCGACTCGAAGGTCTCGGGCACCACTTCGGACGCGCCCGCGGCGATGAGCCGGTCCATGTCCGCGTCGTCCAGAGTGCGGATGATCACAGGCAACGCAGGATTGAGCGCGCGCACATGATGCAGAATCCGAAGGGCGAGCTGCGTGTCCACGAAGGTAATGACGAGCGCGCTCGCGCGCGCGACACCTGCCGCCGCGAGCGTTTCGTACCGTGACGCGTCGCCGAAAACGACTTTCTCGCCCGCTGCCGCCGCCCCGCGCACGCGCTCGGGATCGGTGTCGAGGGCGACGACATCGATGCGCTCCTGCTCCAGCAAGTGCGCCAGGCGCTGGCCCGTGCGGCCGTAGCCGCACACGATGACGTGCCGCTCCGTCGCGAGACTCTGCGCGGCGACGCGGTGCAGCGCGAGCGATTGCAGCATCCATTCGGTGCTCGACCAGCGCAGCGCGAGCTTGTCGCTTGCCTGAATGACGAACGGAGCGGCGAGCATGGAGAGCAGCATCGCCGCGACGACCAGCTGGGAGAAGTCGCGATCGAGCAATGCAACCGACTGCGCCAAGACCATCAGCACCAGACCGAACTCGCCCACCTGAGCAAGAGCCAGCCCCGTGCGCACGGCCGCGCCAGGGCCGGCTCCGAACAGGCGCGCGAGACCGGCGACCAGGGTGAACTTGAACACGATCAGCAGCGCCGTCAGCGCCAGGGTCAGCGAAAAATTCGCTGTAACCGTCCCTACGTCGAGTCTCATGCCTATGGTCACGAAGAACAGACCCAGCAGGACCTCCCGAAACGGCCTGATGTCCTCCTCGACCTGATGCCGGTATTCGGTTTCGGCTATGAGCATGCCGGCGAGAAACGCGCCCAAGGCCAGAGACAGTCCCGCCCGATGCGTGAGCCAAGCAAGCCCCAGCGTAATGAGCAAGACGTTGAGAATGAACAGCTCATGCGAGCGGAGGCGCGCCACGATGTGAAACCAGCCGCGCATGAGTTTCTGCCCGACAAAGAGCAGCACCACGAGCACCACCGTGGCCTTGGCGAGCGCAAACCCCAGACGCTGCACCAGCCCGCCGCTCCCCTCCGCAATCGCAGGAATCAAGATCAGCAAGGGAACGACCGCGAGGTCCTGGAAAAGCAGCACGCCGACGATGTCCCGTCCGTGGGGGGTTTCCAGCTGGATGCGTTCGGCAAGAATGCGCATGACGATTGCCGTCGACGACATGGCGATCGCGCCTCCGACCGCGAGTGCGGCTTGCCATGGGACTGCTGCAAGCGAGGCGGCGGCGAGCACGGCACCGAGGGTGAGCAGGACCTGGGAAAGCCCGAGCCCGAACACGGCGCGACGCGACTGAAACAGCTTGGGCAGGCTGAACTCCAGCCCGATCGAGAACATCAGGAACACGACGCCGAATTCCGCAAGATGCCGTCCTTCGTCGGTGTCGGGAATCCACGCCAGCGCGAAGGGTCCCACTGCGACGCCCACCAGGATGTAACCCAGCAGCGGAGGCAAATGCAGCCAGCGGAAGAGCACGACGACGAACACCGCGCTCGCGAGCAGGATCAGCACCAGCTCAAGCGCGTCGCCCATTCGGAAGTCCTTGTTTTTTCGGGTTCACGTGGGGAAAAATGCGGAATCGGTCTGGTATACTCTCCAGCCTATGATAAAGGGTGCTCCCGGCGCGGGCCAGCGCGGTTTTTCTCGATGAACGATCGATCGAAGAAAGCGATTTCAACGTCCGCGCTCGAGCTCGCGCGCAAGGTGCTCTCGATCGAGGCCGATGCGGTGAGCGGCCTCAAAGCGCGGCTCGACGAGCGTTTTCTCGACGCGCTCGGTCTGATCCTCGCCTGTCGCGGGCGCGTCGTCGTGAGCGGCGTCGGCAAGTCGGGGCACATCGCTCGCAAGATCGCATCCACGCTGGCGAGCACCGGGACACCGGCTTTTTTCGTCCACGCCGCCGAGGCGGGACACGGCGATCTCGGCATGATCACGCGCGATGACGTGGTGCTCGCGCTCTCGAATTCCGGCCAGTCGGACGAGCTGCTCACGATCATCCCTCTGATAAAACGCCGGGGCGCGAAGCTGATCGCCCTCACCGGCAATCCCGACTCGGCGCTTGCCAGGGAAGCCGACGTGCATCTTGACGCGGGCGTCGCGCAGGAAGCCTGCCCCCTGAATCTTGCTCCGACGGCAAGCACGACGGCGGCGCTTGCGCTCGGCGACGCTCTGGCGGTCGCCTTGCTGGACGCTCGCGGCTTCGACGAGCAGGATTTTGCTCGCGCTCACCCCGGCGGCGCACTCGGCAGGAAGCTTCTCATTCATGTCTCCGATGTCATGCGCACCGGCAACGACCTTCCGGCCGTATCCGACACTGATTCCTTCTCCGACATGCTGGCCGAGATATCCCGGAAAAGCATGGGCATGACCGCGATTCTCGGCCGCGGCAAGAAGGTCGTCGGAATATTCACCGACGGCGACCTGCGTCGGACGCTGGAGCGCAAACCCGACATCCGCGCGCTCAAGATTACCGATGTCATGAAACGCAACCCGCACACGATCGCCCCGCACAAGCTTGCCGCCGAAGCGCTCGAGTTGATGGAGCGTCACAAGATCAATCAGCTGCTCGTCGCGACGGAAACGGGAGAGCTGGTCGGCGCCCTCAACATGCACGACCTGTTTCGCGCCAAGGTCATTTGATGCGCGACGACATTCTGGAACGAATGCGGCGGCTGCGGCTGATGATCTTCGACGTCGACGGGGTGCTCACCGACGGGACCCTGTACTTCAGCGAGACCGGAGCGGAGTTGAAGGCATTCAACGCACGGGACGGCCACGGGCTCAAGATGCTGAAGGAGAGCGGGGTCGAGGTGGCCATCCTTTCCGCGCGCCGCTCGCGCGCCGTCGAGGTCCGCGCCGCAGAGCTTGGCATCACGCTCGTCGAACAAGGTGCCGTGAACAAGAGCACGGCGTTCGAAAGCTTGATCGGCCGGTTGCGCACCTCGGCCGCCGCCGCAGGTTACATGGGCGATGATTGGTTGGATCTGCCGGTGCTCGCGCGTTGCGGTTTTGCCGCGAGCGTGCCCGAAGCGCCGGAGCTCGTGCGG
>VBCJ01000281.1 GCA_005884335.1 Betaproteobacteria bacterium
TGCAGGTCGCCCTTGTACAGCACGCGACCGCCGCAGGATTCGATGGCGCTGTCGTGGGCGCGCAGCTCTTCGAGCATGTCAAGGTTGAAGCACGGTGCGCCCGAGGGCTTCATGTAGGTCCACGCCACGGCGTGCTCGGGATCGAATCTGACTTCGATCTGCTTGTAGTGCCGTTTAAACATTCCCTCTATCGCTTTTAATTCGACCGGTGCGTTCATGATTTATTTCCTTTCTTTTAGGGTGTGTTGAAGAACATAGGTTCTTATGGATCATTTGCGAGGACTATACTCCCAAACGCACGGTTGCCGAAAGTCGTCTTATTCCATTGTCATTCGGGGTCTTCCGGGGGTCTATCAGGGGCTTTTCCCATCCCCCTCAGGGAATTCCCGATGGGACGGGTCGAAAATATGTGAAAAAGTTGGCATCCGGCGCCCGGCAGCCGCGGGCCTGGCATGGATCCGGGGTAAGGGCTGCGCCGGTCGACCCGGTTAAATCACGACACTTGAGCGGGATCCCCGGCGCCTGGATGCGCGCCGATAAATCCCGTTGCAGCGAACGTTCAAGACTTCGAATACGCGTCGCTGACGCCCGCGTTGGGCACGGGCGTCACTTAAAAATCTGCTGGTTCCCGGACGCGTTTCGGCGTTCGTCTTGCCACCCCTCCCGGCTGACTCCCTGAACAGGGGCAGGGCTGTTCGACGGCAATCTGCTGCCGGTGGTGTAGACAGGTTCGCTGCGCGGGTGCGCCGCGGCCTTAGGTTCAGCGGGTGTCGTGTTGCAGGCGTAAGTTG
The DNA here is from genome assembly GCA_005884335.1 of Betaproteobacteria bacterium. GTDB lineage: Bacteria > Pseudomonadota > Gammaproteobacteria > Burkholderiales > SG8-39 > VBDM01. The sequence continues at coordinate 792 of VBCJ01000281.1, forward strand.
CGGCGCATAGAGCGGACGCGATCAACAGCCGGTGGATACGCATTTCTTGGACCTCCCTTTCGTTGAAATACGGCGCCAGTCTACCTCGTCGGACCAGGCGCGCACAATCGAGTGGCTCCCCGACCAGGGCTCGAACCTGAGACCTGCGGATTAACAGACGGTTTTACGGGTAGTTTAACGGCAGCAATTGGCCCGCCCTCAGTTGTTTACGCTCGCTGAGCATCGTGACAACTCGCCGAGCGCGTCACGTTTTAGTCACGTTGCGGTTTTTTGCAGTCGCGGTGGTCACGTTGACAAGATCGGAGCCATCGCCTATGATGTATCTACGTGTAGATACATCGGGGTGATGCGATGGCGACGAAGAACGTGCGAATGGAACTCATGGTATCGAAATGGGGCAACAGCCTGGCCGTGCGCCTGCCGGCGGAATCGGCCAAAAAGATCGGCGTGGGCGAGGGCGATACGCTTATTGCGGAGGTTTCTCCCGACGGCCGCCTGGTCCTCGCCCCCGAAGGCCGGGCGATCGGCAAGGCCGAGGGACGTCGCCTGCGTCAATTCCTTGACCGTCAGAAGGAGACGGCGCCCGTGGTCGGGGATATGCGCCGCGGTGCACGCTACTGATGATCTACGTCGACACGAGCGCCTTGGTCCCGGTCTTCATCCGGGAGCCGAAGAGCGAGGCGGTCATAGCCTGGCTCGAGTCCTCGGGCGAGCGGCTGGCGATCAGCGAGTGGTCGCTGGTCGAGTTTGCCTCCGCCGCCGCAATCAAGGTGCGTACCGGCGAGGCGGCGGCGAACTTGGCGAAGCAGGCCACGGCGCGAGTCCGCGAATTCGCGGATAAGCACTGCACGGTAGCCGTTCCAGGACGCGAGGAATTCCGCCGTGCGGCCGAGCTGGCTGGCGAGGACGCATTGAAGCTGAGGGCGGGCGACGCGCTTCACCTTGCGATCGCCGGGAGTCTCAACGCGCGGGGCATTCTTTGCCTCGACGAGGCGATGATCGAGAGCGCCAAGGCGCTGGGGATAGGGGTCGTCGCCGTCTGACCGTGGCCCGAAACGGCCGCGAGGGGAGCGCGAGGGGAGAATCCTCTCGCGTTTTTCTAAGGGTTCTCGGGTTCGCGGCCGTCAGAGCAGTCCTCTTTCTGCAAAGCTCATGACGCGTGTCCCCCGCCACCGGAGTCACGCGCGTTGCGGGATGACTGCGGATCCAACGCAGCACTTGAAACCCGATAACGTGGTGAATCTGTCACGTTCTAGTCACGGTGAGAAAAACGATAAAGAGCTGGCGACGAGCTAACCCTTGAGATGTTTGGCTCCCCGACCAGGGCTCGAACCTGGGACCTGCGGATTAACAGTCCGTCGCTCTACCAACTGAGCTATCGGGGATTCGAGACTCCGACCAGCATGTCGCCGGAGAAATTGGAAGGCGCGTATTCTAATTCCCCGTAGGGAGCCGGTCAACGCAACGGGTTGAAGAAAGGCCGTTTCCGGCTGCAGACGGATCCGACCTCTCTTGGGCATAATGGGTCCGTGGACGTCCCGCTGGGAAGGAAACGCACCGATGATTCCATCGCGCGAAACGGCATGCCATGGTGTCTTGGCGGCCCTGGGACTGGCTTTGACGCTGGGTTCCGCCTCTTCTCTCGCGCAGGATGGCGCGTGGCCGAGCCGTACGATTCAAATCGTCGTTCCCTATACCCCGGGCACGGGCGCGGACATCCTCGCGCGGATTCTCGGACCGAAACTTGCCGAGCGCTGGAAGGTCGCCGTCGTCACCGATAACCGCGCGGGCGCTTCAGGCAACATAGGAACCGACTTCGTCGCGAAATCCGCGCCCGACGGCTATACGCTGCTGTGCACTGCGACCTCCTTCGGCACCAATCCCGCGATCAACCCGAAGCTCCCCTTCGACCCCATAAAAAGCTTTGCGCCGATCATATTGCTTGCCACCAGCACGATGGCGGTGATCGTCACGCAAGGATTGCCGGCCAGGTCGATGCGCGAATTTCTCGAGCTTGCGCGCGGCCAGCCGGGCAAGCTCTATTACTCTTCTCCCGGAAACGGGGGTCCGCAGCATCTCGCGATGGAGTTGCTCAAGCTCGACGCGCGCATCGACCTCGTGCACGTTCCGTACAAGGGATCGGGCGGAGCCCTGGCCGACCTGGTGGGCGGGCACGTGCAGGCCATGATCGTGTCTTTGCAAACAGCGGCCCCGTATGTCCAGAGCGGGAAGCTGCGCATGCTGGCCGTGATGAGCGCGGAGCGATCGCAGGCGTTTTCCGAGGTGCCTACGCTCAAGGAATCGGGCCTCGCAGACCTCGAGGTGGAGACATGGTATGGCGTGTTCGCGCCGGCCGGGACGCCGCAGGCGGCCATCGCCAGGGTAAACGCGGAGATGAATGCGCTGCTGAAACACAACGAGATCCGCGAGCTTCTCGCAAGACAGGGCATGGCGCCGGCAGGCGGTACTCCGGAGCGCTTCGGCGACCTCGTGCGGAAGGAACTGGCGCGCTGGCTGCGCGTCGTCGCGGCCGCAGGCATCAAGGCGGACTGAGTCTCAAGCCCATTTCGCGGATCACCGGAGAAGAAAACATAATGAGCATCATCGAAGACCTCGTCGCCGCATACCGAATTCTCGCGGAGCACGGCGTCATCGACGCCTACGGGCACGTAAGCGTGCGCTCGGACCTCGATCCCAAGGGCTATCTTCTGGCGCGCTCGCTTGCGCCGGAATTGGTGATGCCGGAGGACATCATGGAGTACGATCTCGACAGCAATCCGATCGATCCGCGGGGACGAGAATCGGTGCGCGAGCGCTTCATTCACGGCGAGATCTTCAAAGCGCGTCCGGACGTGAACGCGGTCGTGCACAATCATTCCCCCTCGGTCGTGCCGTTCAGCGTCACGACGGTCGCGATGCGCCCGCTTTTCCACATGGCTGCGTTCGTGGGAGAGGGAGTTCCGAACTTCGAGATCCGCGATGCCGAGGAGGGCACCGATTTGCTGGTCAAGACGCCCTATCTGGGGCACGCGCTCGCCAAGACGCTGGGAGGATCCCCGGCCGCCCTGATGCGCGGTCACGGCTCGGTCACCGTGGGCGAAGGCCTCCCCCGCGCGGTGGGGCGCAGCATCTATCTCGAAATGAGCGCACGAATGCAGCTCCAAGCGATCGCAATTGCGGGGACCGGCGGCAAAATCACGTACCTCGACGAGCAGGAGGTCCGCGCCTCCGTCCCCGGTCAGGATTACGCTCGCGCCTGGCCGATGTGGCGGGCCCACGCGCTTGCCCGCCTCAAACCGCAAGGGTGAACCGCGCGGCTTTGCGCGGCACGGTCGGCCCTTGATCTTTCACCGCCTCGCCCAGCAGCTTGCCGAGCTCGAGCGGCGCGGTCTGCGTCGCAGCCGCCTTGTCCGCCAGAGCCCTCAGGGGCCGCGAATCGTCGTGGACGGGAAGGAAGTCCTCGCGTTCTGCAGCAACGACTACCTCGGGCTCGCGAACCATCCGCGAATCGTGCAGGCGGCGATCGAGGCCGCGTCGCGTTACGGGGTCGGGGAAGGCGCCTCGCATCTCTTGAGCGGGCACAGCGCCGTGCACGAGCGCCTCGAGGCGAAGCTCGCCGAGTTCGTGCAGATGCCGCGGGCGCTGCTTTTTTCCACCGGCTATCAGGCGAACATCGGCGCCGTCACCGCGCTCGCCGGCCCGGAGGATGCGATTTTCTCCGATGCGCTCAACCACGCCTCGCTGATCGACGGCGTGCGCCTGTCGCGCGCCCGAGTGGTCCGCTATCCGCACTGCGACCTCGCGTTCCTGTCGGGAGCGCTGGCCGAGTCCGATGCAAGGACGAAGCTGATCGTCACCGACGGCGTATTCAGCATGGACGGCGACATCGCACCCTTGCCGGCTGTGCTCGATTTGTGCGAGCGCCACGATGCCTGGCTCCTGGTCGACGACGCGCACGGCTTCGGCGTGATCGGCCCCGAGGGCCGCGGCACGCCGGCGCACTTCGGCCTGCGCTCCCCGCGCTTCGTCTACGTCGGAACGCTCGGCAAGGCGGCAGGCGTCGCCGGCGCTTTCGTCGCGGGTGCCGCGGAAATGGTGGAAACGGTCCTGCAGCGGGCGCGAACCTATATCTACACCACGGCCGCGCCCGCGATGCTCGCGGCCGCGGTCGAAGCGAGCCTCGAGCTCATCCGGGAAGACGAATGGCGCCGCGAGCGGCTGCGAAAGCTGATCGCGGTGCTGAGAGACGAGATGCGGGAGGGCGAGAGGGGGCTTGCTCCCTCGGATACGCCGATTCAACCGCTCGTCCTCGGCGCGAGCAGCGAGGCGGTACGAGCGAGCGCTGCGCTGCGCGAGCGCGGCATTCTCGTGCCTGCGATCCGTCCGCCGACCGTGCCGGAGGGCAGCGCCCGTTTGCGCATCTCGCTCTCTGCGGCGCATAGCGAGCAGGAGGTTTTGCGTCTCGCCGCGGCTCTGCACGAAGTCTGCCGAAGCGGCGTCGCGACGCAGGCCTGAACGCGGAACGAGACGCCCGAACGTGGCTCAGGGCTATTTCGTTACCGGAACGGACACCGGGGTCGGCAAGACCCTGATTGCCTGCGCGCTGCTGCGCGCTTTTGCGCGGACGGGGAAGTCCGTGGTGGGTATGAAGCCGGTTGCCGCCGGGCGCGACGGAGGTCGCTGGGCGGATGTGGAGGCGCTCGCGAACGCCAGCACGGTGCAAGCAAGGCCGCGAATCGCGAATCCTTACGCGTTCGAACCGGCCATCGCACCGCATATCGCAGCGGAACTTGCAGGCATCGAAATTGACCTTGAAACGATCGCGAGCGCCCACGAGGAGCTCTCGCGGCTTGCCGACATCGTAGTGGTGGAAGGCGCAGGCGGTTTTCTCGTGCCGCTGAACGCAACCCAAACCGGCGCGGACCTCGCCACGCGGCTCGGTCTGCCGATCGTGCTCGTCGTCGGGATGCGGCTCGGATGCCTGAATCACGCACTGCTCACGCGGCGGCAGATCGAAGCTTCCAGATTGCATTGCGCGGGCTGGGTGGCGAATTGCATCCTCCCCGACATGCCTCAATTGGACGGCAACATCCGTGCTCTCGAGCAACGCCTCGATTGTCCGCTGCTCGGCGTAGTGCCATTTCTGCGCGAACCGACCCCTGCGGGCGTTGCGGGTCTTTTGTCCTTCGATGCGCTGATCGAGTCAGCAGCGTGAACGGAAATGCAAAGATGCTCGAGCGCAGCCTGCGCGCGGTCTGGCATCCCTGCACGCAGATGAAGCACCACGAAACGCTGCCGCTCGTGCCGATCAGTCGGGCCGAAGGGGTCTGGCTCTACGATTTCGAAGGCCGCCGCATCCTCGATGCGATCGGCTCCTGGTGGGTCAACCTGCTGGGGCACGGCAACCCCCGGATCAACGCCGCACTACGGCGCCAGCTCGAGTCTCTGGAACACGTCATGCTCGCAGGGTTCACGCACGCGCCGGCTGTCGAGCTCTCCGAACGTCTCGCGAAACTCGCTCCCGGCCGACTGGGCCATTGCTTCTTCGCCTCCGACGGGGCGGCCGCAGTCGAAATCGCGTTGAAGATGAGCTATCACTATTGGAGAAACTCAGGCCGCGCGAAGAGCGGATTCGTGACCCTTTCCAATAGCTACCACGGCGAGACCCTGGGCGCGCTGTCGGTCACCGATATTGCGCTCTACCGCGACACCTACGCTCCGCTCCTGCGCGCCAGCGCGCAGGTGCCTTCTCCTGACTGGCGTCTCGCCGAGCCGGGCGAGACGCGAGAGGAGTATGCGCGACGCTGCGCAAAGGCGCTCGAAGAGCACTTCGAGCGG
>VBCJ01000282.1 GCA_005884335.1 Betaproteobacteria bacterium
CAGGGGATGCCGGCCAGCGCCTCGAGCCAATAGCGCGCGACCATCCCTGCGTGATAGCTCGTTCCGCAGGCGAGGATCAGCACCGAATCGACATCGCGAAAAATGCGCTCCGCCTCCGCGCCGAAGAGCTGCGGGGAAACGGATTGCGCGCCGGTCACCATCTCCAGGGTGTTCGCCACCGCCATCGGCTGCTCGAAGATCTCCTTCTGCATGTAGTGCCGGTAATGCCCCAATTGGACCGCGTCGGCCGTGAGCTGCGACATATGCACCGGGCGGCTTATCGCCTTGCCGCCCGAGTCGCTGACGCGCACCCCATCGAGCGTGAGTTCGGCGCAGTCGCCGTCCTCGAGGTAGACGACGCGCTGCGTGACCTGAATGAGCGCCGAAGTGTCGGAGGCGGCGAAATTCTCGCCTTCGCCGAGGCCGAGCAGCAGCGGCGCCCCGTGACGCGCGACCACCAGCCGCGAAGGATCGGACTCGCTCACGACCGCGACCGCGTAGGCGCCGACCAGCTCGACCACGCTCTTTCTCACGGCATCGAACAGCGTCGCGCCCGCTTGCAGGTTCGAATGAACCAGGTGGGCGATGACCTCGGTATCGGTATCGGACACGAACTCGTAGCCCTTGGCGCGCAGGCGCTTGCGCATCTCTTCGTGGTTCTCGATGATGCCGTTGTGAACCACCGACACGCCGTCCGAAACGTGCGGATGGGCGTTCTTCTCCGACGGCACGCCATGGGTGGCCCAGCGCGTATGCGCGATCCCGATGTCCCCTGCGAGGCCCTGCGAACCGGCGAGCTTCTCCAGCTCGGCGACGCGGCCGGTCGAGCGCACACGGCGCAACGTCGCCCGCGATCCCGCCGCCATTCCGTCGAGGACCGCGACCCCGGCGGAGTCGTAGCCGCGATACTCGAGCCGCTTCAGCCCCTCGATGAGGATGGGAACGACGTTACGCTTGGCGATCGCCCCGACAATTCCGCACATGCGGTTTGCCTTTCGACTACTTCTTCTTTGCCGGCCGCTGCCAGCCCGGAATCGACACCTGCTTCACGCGAGAGAGGGTCAGCTCGCCTGCTGGAGCGTCCTTGGTGAGCGTGGTTCCCGCACCGAGCGTCGCGCCCCGGCCCACGCGCACCGGAGCGATGAGCTGGGTGTCCGAACCGATGAAAACGTCGTCCTCTATGACGGTGCGGTGCTTGTTCGCTCCGTCGTAGTTGCACACGATCGTGCCGGCGCCGACGTTCACGTTGCTGCCGACCTCGCTGTCGCCGATGTAGGAGAGGTGATTGGCCTTGGACCCTGTGCCTATGCTACTCGCCTTCACCTCCACGAAGTTGCCGATGTGCACTCTTTCGGCTAGGCGCGTGCGGGCGCCGGGACGGATGCGCGCGTAGGGGCCGATGCGGCAGTCCGCGCCGATGTCGGCGTCTTCCAGGTGACAGAAGGCTTCGATGCGCGTGCCTGCGCCTACCGTCACGCCCTTCAGCACGCAATTCGCGCCGACCGACGCGCCGTCACCCAACCTCACTTCGCCTTCGAAGACGCAATTCACGTCGATCGCCACATCGCGGCCGCAGGCAAGACTTCCGCGCACGTCGCAGCGCGATGGATCGGCGAGCGCCACCCCCTGCTCCAGGAGCGAAGCGGCGAGTCTGCGCTGGTAGATGCGCTCCAACTCGGCGAGCTGGCCGCGGCTGTTCACTCCGAGCGTCTCCCACACCGCGTCTGCATGGATTGCCGTCACAGGTACGCGCTCCTTCGTTGCGAGCGCGACGATATCGGTGAGGTAATACTCCTTCTGCGCGTTATTGTTTTGCAGCTTCGCGAGCCAGGACTTGAGCTTCTTCGTCGGTGCCACGACGATGCCGGTGTTGACCTCGCGGAGGGCGCGCTGCCGTGCGTTGGCGTCTTTTTCTTCGACTATTCCCACCACCTTTTTTCCATTTCGCAGGATGCGCCCGTATCCAGTGGGATTGTCGAGCGTCGCGGCTAGAAGGCCCAGCCCCGTCCCCGTCGCCTCGACAAGATGCTTCAAGGTCTCGGCGCGAATCAGCGGGACATCGCCATAGAGCACGAGGGTCGGCCAGCGCTCGTCCAGATGAGGGACGGCCTGCATCACCGCGTGACCGGTGCCAAGCTGAGGTTCCTGCACGACCCAGATGGCACCGTTCTCGTCCACGCCCTGGCGCACGAGCTCGCCGCCGTGGCCATGGACGACGCAGATGACCTTCGGCGAGAGTTGTTTCGCCGCATCGAAAACGTGTGCGAGCAGCGCCCGGCCCGCCAGGCGATGCAGCACCTTGGGCGTGCTCGAATGCATGCGCTTGCCCGGACCCGCGGCGAGAATGACGATATTCACAAAAAACGGAGGGAATTCAGCCGGATGCGCGATGTTAGCACGCTTTAGCGCGGCAATTCAGAGAACCCCATCAGAAACTCATCCACCGAGCGCGCACACTGGCGGCCTTCCCGGATCGCCCACACGACGAGCGACTGGCCGCGGCGCATGTCGCCCGCGGCAAAGACCTTGGGAACCGACGTGAGGTAGCTGCCTTTTCCGTCGGTCTCCGCCTTGGCGTTGCCGCGCGGGTCCCTTTCCACGCCGAACGCCTCGAGCACCGCCGGCACCGGCGATACGAATCCCATCGCGAGAAGCACCAGGTCAGCGGGCAGCATCGATTCCGATCCCGGGACTTCGCTCGTTTTGCCGTTCTTCCACTCAAGGCGAACCGTTTTCAGCACTTTCACCTTTCCATTCTCGCCGACGAACTCTTTCGTGGCGACCGACCAATCGCGCTGTACACCCTCCTCGTGAGAGGAAGAGGTGCGTAACCTGAGCGGCCAGTTCGGCCATACCGGGTTATAGTCGGGATCATCCGGCTTAGCGAGCAGCTCGAACTGCGTGACCGATTTCGCGCCGTGACGGTTGGAAGTGCCGACGCAGTCGCTGCCCGTATCTCCGCCGCCGATCACCACCACGTGCTTGCCGCTCGCCCAGAGCTCGCGCACGCCCGGGTCGCCCGCCACGCGCTTGTTTTGCAATGGGAGGAACTCCATCGCGAAGTGCACGCCGTCGAGATCGCGCCCCGGGACAGGCAGATCACGCGGCTGCTCTGCGCCGCCGGATAGCACCACGGCGTCGCACTCGGCCATCATTTTCTCGGGCGCGAGGGTTTCGGTGGCCCAATCGGTGACGCCTTTCCCGGCACGCCCCTTGCCGACGAAGACGCCCGGACGGAACGTCACGCCTTCCGCTTTCATTTGATCGATCCGGCGGTCGATCAGCCACTTCTCCATCTTGAAATCGGGTATCCCGTAGCGCAGAAGGCCGCCGATCCGGTCGTTTTTTTCGAACACCGTGACGTCGTGCCCGGCGCGCGCGAGCTGCTGAGCGCAGGCGAGCCCGGCCGGGCCGGAGCCCACCACCGCGATCTTCTTGCCGGTTTTGTGCACGGCGGATTGCGGTTTTACCCAGCCTTCCTCGAACGCCTTGTCGATGATCGCGTGCTCGATCGACTTGATGCCGACCGGGTCGTCGTTGATGCGCAGCACGCACGCTTCCTCGCACGGAGCCGGACAGATACGGCCGGTGAATTCGGGGAAATTGTTGGTGGAATGCAGCGTCTCGATGGCGTGCTGCCAGTCCTGCTTGTAGACGAGATCGTTGAAATCCGGAATGATGTTGTTGACCGGGCAGCCCGACATGCAAAACGGTGTACCGCAGTCCATGCAACGCGCGCCCTGGACTTTCGCCTCCTCTTCGGTGAGGCGGAGGATGAACTCCCGGTAGTGCTTTTTCCGCTGCCCGGGCTCTTGGTGCGCTTCCTCGAGCCGCTGGAACTCGAGAAATCCCGTGACTTTCCCCATCTACGCTGCCGCCTTGCGCTGCGCCGCGGCGAGCTCTCCGAGAGCGCGACGGTATTCCCTCGGGAAGATCTTGACGAAGCGCGGGCGGTAGGCCGCCCATTTTTCGAGGATCTCCCTTGCGCGGCGGCTGTTCGTGAGCTTGGCATGGCGCTCGATCATGTCTTTCAAAATCACCTCGTCGGCCTGACCGCGGTGCCAGAGCTCTCGTGCCAACTTGCCCTGCTGCTCGGACTCGGAAAGAACCGGCTCCAGGTCCACCATCGCTGTGTTGCAGCGCTTCGCGAATTCACCGTCGAGATCGAGCACATAGGCAATGCCGCCTGACATCCCGGCGGCGAAGTTGCGTCCGGTGACGCCCAGGACGGCCACGGTGCCGCCGGTCATGTACTCACATCCATGGTCACCCACGCCTTCGACCACGGCGCGAGCCCCGGAATTGCGCACCGCGAAGCGCTCGCCGGCAACGCCGCGGAAATGCGCTTCTCCCGCGATCGCTCCGTAAAGGACCACGTTGCCCGTGATGATGTTCTCGGTCGGTTCGCCGCGGAACTTGGGCGAGGGCGATACGATGATGTGCCCGCCCGAAAGGCCTTTTCCGCAGTAGTCGTTGGTGTCGCCGACTAGATCGAGCGTCACGCCCTTGGCGAGGAAGGCCCCGAAGCTCTGGCCAGCGGACCCGGCAAACCTGGCGTGAATCGTGCCATCGGGCAGCCCCTCGTGCCCGTAACGGCGCGCGATCTCATGCGAGAGCATCGTACCGACGGCACGGTTGCCGTTCCGGATCGGCATGTCGATCGAAACCTTCTCCCCGCGCTCGAGCGCGGGTCGCGCAAGCTCGATCAGCCGGTTGTCGAGAGCCTTCTCGAGTCCGTGATTCTGTTTTTCCGTGTTGTAGCGCGCGACTTCCGCGGGCATGTCCGGCATTTTGAAAATCCGCGAGAAGTCGAGGCCTTTCGCCTTCCAGTGCGAGAGGCCTTTCTTCATGTCGAGCAGATCGGTGCGACCGATCAGCTCGCTGAACCTGCGCACGCCAAGCTGGGCCATCAACTCTCTTGCCTCCTCGGCGACGAGGAAGAAATAGTTTACGACGTACTCCGGCTTGCCGGAGAATTTCCTGCGAAGCACCGGATCCTGAGTCGCGACGCCGACCGGGCAGGTGTTCAGGTGGCATTTGCGCATCAGGATGCAGCCGCTCACGACGAGCGGCGCGGTCGCGAACCCGAATTCGTCGGCGCCGAGGATCGCCCCGATCACCACATCGCGGCCGGTCTTGATCTGTCCGTCAACCTGAACCGCGATCCGGCCGCGCAAGCGATTGAGAACCAGCGTCTGCTGCGTTTCCGCCAGGCCCAGCTCCCAGGGCGTGCCCGCGTGCTTGATCGACGACCAGGGCGAGGCACCCGTGCCGCCGTCGTGCCCGGAGATGGTGACGTGGTCGGACTTGGCTTTGGACACGCCCGCAGCCACGGTGCCCACGCCGACTTCCGAGACGAGCTTCACCGAGATGGACGCGGAGGGATTCGCGTTCTTCAGGTCGTGGATTAGCTGCGCCAGGTCCTCGATCGAATAGATGTCGTGGTGCGGCGGCGGCGAGATCAGCTCCACGCCGGGAGTCGAGTAGCGGATCTCGGCGATGTAGTCGGAGACCTTGCGCCCGGGCAACTGCCCGCCTTCGCCGGGCTTCGCGCCTTGGGCGATCTTGATCTGGATCTGCTCGGCGCTCGCGAGATATTCGGCCGTCACGCCGAAGCGCCCCGAGGCGACCTGCTTGATCTTGGACTTGAGCACGTCGCCTTCGCGCAATTCGATGTCGCGCGCGACGCGGTTCGCGCCGAGGCGCGAGCGCAGCGTCTCGCCCGCCTTCACCGTCGCGTAGCGCTTGCGGTCCTCGCCGCCTTCGCCGGTGTTCGATTTCCCGCCGATGCGGTTCATCGCGATGGCCAGTGTCTCGTGGGCTTCCTTGCTGATGGAGCCAAACGACATGGCTCCGGTGGTGAAGCGCTTGACGATTTCTTTTGCGGGTTCGACTTCTTCCAGCGGCACCGGCTTGTCGCTCTTCTTCAGCTTCATCAGACCGCGAAGCGTGCATAGGCTGGCGCTCTGGTTGTCGATGAGGTCCGTGTACTCCTGAAAAGTTTTGGCGCTCTCCTGTCGAACCGCATGCTGCAGTTTGCTGATGGTCGCCGGATTGAGCAGGTGATATTCGCCGTTGACGCGCTGGTGATAGTTGCCGCCGACAGCCAACTCAGTTTCAAAGTCGATCAGCGGACGGAACGCGAACTCGTGTTTTAACTGCGCTTCCGACGCGAGCACCGACAGGCCAATGCCTTCCAGGCGCGAGGTGGTTCCGGCGAAGTAGGCATCTACCAAGTCTTTGTTCAGGCCGATCGCTTCGAAGACTTGCGCTCCCTGATAGCTCTGCAGGGTGGAAATGCCCATCTTCGAGAAAGTCTTTAGCAGACCTTTCTTAACTGCCTTCAGGAAGTGCTTCACGGCCAGCTCGGGAGTGACGCCCTCGCCCAACTCACCGCGCCACGCGAGGTTTTCTACGCTCTCGAGCGCGAGATAGGGATTGATCGCGCTGGCTCCGTATCCGCTGAGCAGGGCGAAGTGCATCACTTCGCGAGGCTCGCCGGACTCGGTGATCAAAGCTACCTGAGTGCGTGTCTCCTCGCGCACCAGCAAATTGTGTACTGCCGCCAGAGCGAGCAGGCATGGAATCGGAGCGTAATCCTTGTCGACACCGCGATCAGAAAGGATCAGTAGCGAATATCCCGCTTTGACGGCGAGAGATGCCCTCTGGCAAAGCTCGTCCAGAGCGCGCTTCAGGCCTGATTCCCCGTCACAGACGCGGAACAGCGCGGGCAACGTGGTGGCCAGCAGGTCGCGGTTCGAGACCCGGCGCAACTTCTCCAGTTCGCGATTGGTGAGCAGCGGATGCGCCAGCTTCAGCATGTGGCAGTTCTCGGGCGCCTCTTCGAGAATGTTGCGCTCGCTGCCGATGTAGCTGATCAGGGACATCACCATCTCTTCCCGGATGGGATCTATGGGAGGATTCGTCACCTGCGCAAAGAGCTGCTTGAAGTAATTGAAGAGCGATTGCGGCTTGTCCGAGAGACAGGCGAGCGGAGTGTCGGTGCCCATGGAACCGACCGGCTCTTCTCCCTTCGTCGCCATGGGGGCGAGAATCATTCGC
>VBCJ01000283.1 GCA_005884335.1 Betaproteobacteria bacterium
AACCGCGTGGGTCCGGTCGGGCTGCTGCAGCCGATTGCCGACGCCGTCAAGCTCATGTTCAAGGAGCTGATCGTTCCGACGGGAGCGAACAAGTTCCTGTTCATTTTTGCGCCGATGCTCACTCTGATGCCGGCGCTCGCCGCCTGGGCGGTGATCCCCTTCGGTCCGGAGGCGGTGCTCGCGGACATCAACGCGGGGCTCCTGTATGTGATGGCAATCACCTCGATGGGCGTCTACGGCATCATCATCGCGGGCTGGGCCTCCAATTCGAAGTACGCATTTCTCGGTGCCATGCGCTCGGCCGCCCAGATCGTCGCATACGAAATCGCGATGGGATTCGCGCTGGTATGCGTGCTGATGGTTTCTCAGAGCCTCAATCTCACCGATATCGTCGCCGGCCAGCAACGCGGCTATTTCGCGCACAAGGGACTCAATTTCCTCTCTTGGAACTGGCTGCCGCTCGCGCCCATGTTCCTGGTGTACTTCATCTCGGGCGTGGCGGAGACCAATCGCGCGCCGTTCGACGTGGCGGAGGGCGAGTCCGAAATCGTCGCCGGGTTCCATGTCGAATACTCCGGCATGCCTTTCGCGCTGTTTTTCCTGGGCGAATACGCCAACATGATCCTCGTGTCGGCGCTCGCCACCGTCATGTTTCTCGGCGGCTGGGCGGCGCCCGTCGATGCGCCGCTCCTGAACGTAATCCCGCCGTTCGCGTGGCTGTTCGCCAAGATCTTCTTCATGGTGTCGCTGCTCCTGTGGTTCAGGGCGACGTTCCCGCGCTACCGCTACGACCAGATCATGCGGCTCGGCTGGAAGGTGTTCATTCCCGCGACGCTCGTCTGGCTGGTCGTGATCGCCGTGTGGATGCAGACGCCGTGGAATATTTGGTGATTTCGTGATCGAAAAGATCCGCGAATTCTTCAAGAGCATTCTGCTGATCGAACTGGCGAAGGGCATGGCGCTCACCGGGCGCCATCTCTTCAGGCGCAAGATCACGGTGCAGTTTCCCGAGGAGAAGACCCCGATGAGCCCGCGCTTCCGCGGGCTGCACGCCCTGCGCCGCTACCCGAACGGCGAGGAGCGCTGCATCGCCTGCAAGCTGTGCGAGGCCGTTTGCCCGGCGCTTGCGATCACGATCGAGTCCGAGCAGCGCTCCGACGGCACCCGCCGCACCACGCGCTACGACATCGATCTCACCAAATGCATCTTCTGCGGACTGTGCGAGGAGTCCTGCCCCGTGGATTCGATCGTCGAGACGCGCATCCTCGAGTATCACGGCGAGAAGCGCGGCGACCTCTACTACACCAAGGAAATGCTGCTCGCGGTGGGCGACCGGTACGAGGAGCAGATCGCCAAGGACCGTGCCGCGGACGCGGCGTACCGATGAATCCGGGTCATGTTTGAGTTCGCGGTTTTCTGGATTTTTGCCGCGATCCTGGTGATTGCGGCGAGCTGCGTCATCATGGTGCGCAACCCGGTGCACTCGGCGCTGTTCCTGGTGCTTGCCTTCTTCACCGCCGCGGCGCTGTGGATGCTGCTCCGCGCGGAGTTTCTCGCCATCGTGGTGATGATGCTCGACATCAACCTCGAACGCCTGCGCGAGGGATTCTGGTCCTACCTTCCTTTGGGGGCCACGGTGGGCATCCTCATGGTGGTCGAGATGGTGCTCGTTTTGGGCGGCCGCTATTTCGGAATCGAAGCGCTTCCCGGCCCCAGGGATCCCGGTCCGGGCGCCAGCAACACCAAGGAACTCGGTCGGGTGCTCTACACCGACTACGCCTATCCCCTCGAGCTCGCGGCGGTGCTGCTGCTGGTGGCCATTGTCGTCGCGATCGCGCTGACGCTCAGAAAGCGCAAGGACACGAAATACCAGGACCCGGTCCGGCAGGTCGCCGTCAAGCGCAGCGACCGGGTGCGGCTGGTTTCGATGCCGTCGGAGAAAAACGACTAGCTGCAGCACAAAATGGGGAGTGTTGCTTGCTGTCACTTTCGCATTTCCTGATTCTCGGCGCGGTGCTGTTCGCGATCAGCATCGTCGGGATCTTTCTCAACCGCAAGAACGTCATCATCCTGCTGATGGCGATCGAGCTGATGCTGCTCGCCGTCAACATGAACTTCATCGCCTTTTCGTATTACCTCGGCGACATTGCCGGGCAGGTTTTCGTGTTCTTCATCCTGACGGTGGCGGCGGCGGAATCGGCGATCGGCCTGGCGATTCTCGTCGTGCTGTTCCGCAATCTGCAGACCATCAACGTCGACGACCTCGACAGCCTGAAAGGGTGACGTGACGGACTTGCAGCTCTACCTGCTCGTGCCGCTCGCTCCGCTTGCCGGTGCGCTCATCGCCGGCCTGGGAGGCCGGAGAATCGGGCGCGCGGGGGCGCATTGGGTCACGATCATCGGGGTGGCGATTTCCTTCGCCGCCTCCTGCCTGATTTTCCTCGACGTGCTGGATGGCGCCGTGTTCAACGGTCCGGTCTATACCTGGCTCGTGTCGGACGGAATCCGGTTCGAGATCGGCTTCCTGATCGACCGCCTGTCCGCCCTGATGATGGTGGTGGTGACCTTCGTGTCGCTGATGGTGCACGTCTACACCGTCGGATACATGGCCGACGACCCGGGATACCGGCGTTTCTTCGCCTACATCGCCCTCTTCACCTTCTCGATGCTGATGCTGGTGATGGCGAACAATTTCCTGCAGCTTTTCTTCGGTTGGGAGGCGGTGGGCCTGGTGTCGTATCTTCTCATCGGCTTCTGGTATACGCGACCGAGCGCGATCTACGCGAGCCTGAAGGCGTTCCTCGTAAACCGGGTCGGCGATTTCGGCTTCCTGCTCGCCGTAGCGCTGGTTCTCGCGTATTTCGGCACGCTCGACTACGCAGCGGTTTTCTCCCGAGCCCCGTCGATGGCTGGAGCCACGATCGAGGTCATCCTCGGGGCGCCGTGGCTGCTCCTCTCGGCGATCTGTATCGGGCTTTTCATCGGCGCGATGGGAAAGTCGGCGCAATTTCCCCTCCACGTGTGGCTGCCCGACTCGATGGAGGGTCCCACGCCGATTTCGGCCCTGATCCACGCCGCAACCATGGTGACGGCGGGCATCTTCATGGTGGCGCGGATGTCGCCGCTTTTCGAGCTTTCGCAGACCGCGCTCTCGCTCGTGCTCGTGATCGGCGGGATCACCGCCCTTTTCATGGCCTTGATCGCGCTTGTCCAGTACGACATCAAGCGCGTGGTCGCGTATTCCACGCTGTCCCAGCTCGGCTACATGACCGTGGCGCTCGGCGCCTCGGCGTATTCCGCGGCGATCTTCCACCTCATGACCCACGCGTTCTTCAAAGCCCTGCTTTTCCTGGGCGCGGGTTCGGCCATCATCGCCCTGCACCATGAGCAGGACATGCGCAGGATGGGCGGATTGTGGAAGCTCATGCCCTGGACCTACGGCACGGTCCTGATCGGCGCGATCGCGAGCGCGGGCGTTCCCGGCTTCGCGGGGTTCTTTTCCAAGGACGCGATCATCGAGGCGGTGCACCTGTCTAGGATTCCCGGCGCCGGCTTCGCTTGGCTTGCGGTGACGGCGTGCGTGTTCGTGACCGCCCTCTACACTTTTCGCCTGGTGTTCTACGCGTTTCACGGCAAGGCGCGTTTTGATACGCACGATCATGCCCCTCACGAGTCGCCCGCGGTCGTCACTTTGCCGCTCGTGCTCCTTGCCACGAAATGGCCGAAGAATTCCACGGCGTGCTGCCGATGATGGCTCATGCGGTGAAGACCGTCCCGTTCTGGCTGACCGTGGCCGGTATCGCCGCGGCCTGGTACCTCTATATTCTGAAACCGGACCTGCCCGCGAAGCTGCGGCAAAGAGCTGGGGTTTTGGTCACCGTCCTAGAGGAGAAATACGGGTTCGACCGCTTCTACGACTGGTTTTTCGCCGGCGGCGCCAGGAAATTCGGCAGCGGCCTGTGGCGCTTCGGCGACGTCACCGTGATAGACGGTCTGATGGTGAACGGCTCGGCGAGGCTCATCGGGTGGTTCGCCGGGGTGGTGCGCTTGGTCCAGTCCGGATTCATCTATCACTACGCGTTTTTCATGATCATCGGCGTTTCCATGCTGCTCACGTACTTCATCTTTTTCAGAGGGACGCTCGTCCGCTAAGAAGAAATGCCTTCTCACTGGCTCAGCCTTGCCATATGGGTCCCGATCGTCGCGGGCCTCATTGTCCTTGCCGTCGGCGACAGGAACCTCCGCGAAGCAAGGGGGATCTCGCTTCTCGGCGCGATCGTCGGCTTTCTCGTGACGGTTCCGCTCGTCACCGGTTTCCAGACGGGCACGAGCGCCATGCAGTTCGTCGAGCTGAATCCCTGGATTCCCCGCTTTAACGTCAACTACCACCTCGGCGTGGACGGAATATCGGTGCTGTTCATCCTGCTGAACAGCTTCATCACCGTGCTGGTGGTGATCGCCGGCTGGGAGGTGATCCGCAGCAAGGTCGCCCAGTACATGGCGGCGTTCCTGGTCATGTCGGGGCTCCTGAACGGAACCTTTGCGGCGCTCGACGCGGTGCTCTTCTACGTCTTCTTCGAGGCGACGCTGATCCCGATGTACCTGGTCATCGGCGTCTGGGGCGGGCCCAACCGGGTCTACGCGGCAGTCAAGTTCTTCCTGTACACGCTGCTCGGGTCGCTTCTGATGCTGGTTGCCTTCCTCTACCTGTACAACAAATCGGGCGGCAGCTTCGCGGTGCTCGACTATCACAAACTGCCGCTTCCCCTCAACGCGCAGATCCTGCTCTTCATCGCCTTTCTCATGGCGTTCGCGGTGAAGGTGCCAATGTGGCCCGTGCACACCTGGCTCCCGGACGCGCACGTCGAGGCGCCGACCGGGGGCTCGGCCGTGCTGGCGGCGATCCTGCTGAAGCTCGGCGCCTACGGCTTCGTCCGGTTCTCGCTGCCGATCCTCCCCGATGCCAGCCACTACCTTGCCGGTTTCATGATCACCCTGTCCCTGATTGCCATCGTGTACATCGGCCTGGTGGCGCTGGTTCAGACCGACATGAAGAAGCTGATTGCGTATTCATCCATCTCGCACATGGGCTTCGTGACCCTGGGCTTTTTCATCTTCAACGCCTACGGCATGGAAGGAGGCCTCGTGCAGATGATCTCGCACGGATTCGTCTCCGCTGCGCTTTTCTTGTGCGTGGGCGTGCTGTACGACCGCATGCACTCGAGAAACATCGCCGACTACGGCGGCGTGGTGAACACCATGCCGCGGTTCGCCGCGCTGATGATGCTCTTCGCGATGGCGAACTGCGGGCTGCCGGCCACCTCGGGTTTCGTCGGCGAGTTCATGGTGATCGTGGGTGCGATGAAGTTCAATTTCTGGATCGCGTTCCTTGCCGGAACGACGCTCGTCTTCGGCGCCGCCTACACGCTGTGGATGGTCAAGCGCGTGATCTTCGGCGGAGTGGGCAACCGGCACGTGGCGGAGCTCACCGACGCCAATGCGCGCGAGCTCCTGGTCCTCGGGCTGCTCGCGATCGCCGTGCTGTGGCTGGGCGTGCATCCCGCTCCCTTCACCGAGATCATGCACGCCTCGGTGAGCGAGCTGCTCAAGCACGTTGCGGTGAGCAAGTTGTGAAAGGCACGGAAGAATGCTGACCCGTCTCCCCATCATGCTGCTCGCTTATCCGGAGATCTTTCTGCTCGCCGCCGGGTGCGCGATCCTCGTGATCGACCTTTTTCTGAAGGACGCGACGCGCTGGGTCACCTATGCGCTGTCGCTCGCCGCGCTGCTCGGCTGCGCCGTGCTCACGATGATCGTCACCGGCATGACCGGCGGGCAGCTCGCCTACACCTTCAACGGCATGTTCGTATCGGACATGATGGCGAGCGTGCTCAAGATGTCTACTTATGTCGCGGTGGCGCTGTGCCTGGTGTATTCGCGCGTCTATATGGCCGACCGGGGCTTGTATCGCGGCGAGTACTTCGTGCTGGCGCTGTTCGCGACCCTGGGGATGATGGTCATGATCTCCGCCAGTCATTTCCTCACGCTGTACCTGGGCCTGGAGCTCATGTCGCTGTGCCTGTATTCCCTGGTGGCGCTGAACCGCGAATCCGCCGTCTCGAGCGAAGCGGCGATGAAGTACTTCGTGCTGGGCGCGATCGCCTCGGGCCTGCTGCTCTACGGGATGTCGATGATCTACGGGGCAACGGGCACGCTTGAGATCACCGAGGTCGCAAGGGGCGTGAGCCGTATCCTGCAGAGCGATCATCCCTCGAAGGTCGTGCTCGCATTCGGGCTGGTGTTCGTCGTCTCGGGCCTCGCGTTCAAAGTGGGCGTGGTGCCGTTCCACATGTGGATCCCCGACGTGTACCACGGCGCGCCCTCGGCGGTGACGCTCTTCATCAGCACCGGACCCAAGCTCGCGGCGTTCGCGATGGCCATCCGGTTGCTGGTGAACGCTCTGCAGCCGCTTTCGGGCGACACGCCGCAGTTCCCGAGCGGGTGGCAGGACATGCTCGTCGTCCTGTCGGTCCTGTCCATGGCGATCGGCAACCTCGCCGCGATCGCGCAGTCGAACATCAAGCGCATGCTCGCTTACTCGACCATCTCGCACATGGGATTCATGCTTCTGGGGCTCCTCTCCGGGATCGTGGGCGGGAACGCGCTGTCGGCGGCGGAGGCCTGGAGCTCGGCGATGTTCTACGCCGTCGTCTACGTGCTCATGAGCCTGGGGGCGTTCGGCATGGTGGTGCTCCTCTCGCGCGCCGGCTTCGAGGCCGAGCGAATCGAGGATTTCAGGGGTCTGAATGCGCGCAGCCCGTGGTTCGCGTTCATCATGCTGCTCCTGATGTTCTCGCTCGCGGGAATTCCGCCCACCGTGGGGTTCTACGCGAAGCTTTCGGTGCTTCAGGCGGTGCTCGGCACCGGGCAGGTGTGGCTCGCGCTGGTCGCCGTGCTGTTCGCGCTGGTGGGGACGTTTTACTATATTCGCGTCGTCAAGCTCATGTATTTCGACGAGCCCCAGGACGCGGGGCGGATCGATGCGAAGCTCGACGTGAGCGTCCTCCTGTCGGCGAACGGGCTGGCGGTGCTCGCGCTGGGCATCCTGCCTCAGCCGCTCATGCAACTGTGTTTCTACGCGATCAAGGGTCTGTAGAGCGGAGCCGCCGGTACGTGAAGGATCTCAGCGAGCACCGGCTTTCCGGCAGGCTGGTATACGATGGCAAGCTGCTCAAGGTGCGTAGCGACACGGTGCGGCTGCCGAACGGTGGAACCGCCGAGCGCGAATTCGTCGAACATCCGGGAGCGGTGGCGGTGATCGCGCTCACCGATGCGGGCGAGCTCGTGATGGAACGCCAGTACCGGTATCCCCTCGGGCGCGACATGATCGAAATCCCGGCGGGCAAGATCGATACGGGGGAAGATCCGCTCGCGACCGCCCGGCGCGAGCTCAAGGAGGAGACGGGCTACACCGCCGCGCGGTGGCGGCACGTGGCGACGATCCACATCGCGATCGCGTATTCGAACGAGCGGATCGAAATCTACCTCGCGAAAGAGCTCAAGCACGAGGGCGCGAAACTCGACGACGAGGAATTCCTCGAGGTGTTCACGCTTCCGCTCGCGACGGCGCTCGCCTGGGTGCGCGAGGGGAAGATCACCGACTCCAAGACCGTCGCGGGGCTGTTCTGGGCCGAGAAAGTCCTGGGCGGAGAGTGGACCGCGGGTCTCTGAGAATTCAGAACCGATATCTGAATTCGATCCCGCTTTCGCGGGTGTAGTTTTCCGGCTCGCCTCCGAATCGGGGTACGCCCTGTACGACGCCCGCGAACTGGACATCGGAATCCTTGATGTGCCAGTAATGCGTCCATACGCCGAACGTCCACCTGCTTTTCTCAAACATCAAGGAGACGCGGTGACCGGCGCCTTTGTCTTGCCGGTTGGTTACGTCGATATATCCTTGACCGCTGTCGCTGAGTTTGGTCAGCTGCTTCCCCTGGAGGAACACGTCCGCTTCGACCGTCGGGACGAGAACCCAGCCATCGTCGATACCGACGCGCATAGTCAATCCTAGCGGCAGATAGAGGTAGTTCGAATAACGCCTGTACCCCGCGAATACCTGCCCACCACTCTGCGCGTAGCCCCGCAAATCGTTGTAGAGATAGCGGTAGCCGAGGCCGAGGTACGGCGAGAGCGACACGCGGCTGCCCGGGAAAAAATCCAGACCCGCGACCACACGGGTCTCGAAGATCGAATCAGGAACGTTGTTCTGTGTCCCCGAGCCCTGATAGGTCAGCAAGCCGTAGGACGCCCGGCCATCGACCCTGAAATACACGCGATTCCAGCGCGCTGGGAACGTGTAGGCGCCGACGAGGCCCGCCCGGTTGCCGATGAGCTTTGCGAAGTCCGGTTCTTCGTAGTGATAGTGTGCGATCTGATCGCCAACCTCGAACCCACGCCGGGTAGCGAGGGGATTCGGCGCCGTCGCTGGCTGGGCGAGCGCCGCGGAGGAGATCGCAAGGAGAAGCGCCACGCCTGCGAGGATCGTTTTCAAACAAATACTCCTTTGCGATGTGGGGTCTAGGCATGTTCATCTTCGCGGCTTGACCAGCCTTCGATACTGCGCCATGTGGCGGATGGCGTGCCTGGGCTGGCCGAGCGCTTTGCACAGGAGCGCGAGATTGTAGTGACAATCCGCGAGGCGCGGATCGCGGTGCAGGGCCCTCTCGTACGCTTCCATCGCCTCGTTCCTGCGGTCCAAGTCTTCCAGCAGAACGCCGAGATTGTAGAGCAGCAGGGGATCGCTGCCGCAGGCCGCGATCGCCTCGCGATAGACGCGTTCCGCATCGGCGAGGCGGCCGGCTTCGTGCATGAGCCTTCCCAGGTTGATGCGCGCGCCCAGGTGCGTCGCGTCCGCTTCGAGTGCGCGCCCATAGGCTTCCCGCGCGGCCCCGGAATCGCGGCCCTCGAGCTTGCATCCGCGCTCGAACCAGTCTTCCGCGCTCATCGCGGTGCCGGCCTCGTTCCTCTCGACCACGCTCAAGGAGCCGTCGGCCGGATCGCCGTCGAAGGCGAGCAGATACTGTCCGGATTCCGCCTGCCAGCGGCCCGCGCCTTCGGAAACGACCACGCGGTCGCCGACAGCGCCGATCGAGAGGCCCGAGAGCGGCATGGCGTCGGGGAGATGGCGGCGGAGCTGTTTCAGGGATTTCGTGATTCGCCTGGGCGGCACCTTCGCCGCGGCAAGCGCCTGCGCGGTCCGCAGCACGATCAGGTCCTGGAACGAGAACAGGTACGACTTGCGCGGGCCGCGCTCGGGCGATACGAAACCGGCGTTGACCAGGCTCCGGATCGTGCTGCGGGGCAGACGAAGCAGCCGCTCGACGTCGCGCACACCGTACGGGTGCATTGCGGGCGGATCGGCGGCGCTTACTATTTCTTCGCGGCTCTCCGGGCGGCGGGCTCGGGCTGCTGGGCACGCTTGGGCGCTTTGTGCGCCTCCGCGTCGGGCGCCTTCGCGGGTGCCGGGGTCTTTTTCTTGTCGAGACTCGCACGCAGCGCCTCCATGAGGTCGATGACCTCCGCGCCGCCCTGGGGCTCCTCGGCCATCGTGATCTCCTGGCCTTCCACCTTCTTCTGCACCGCGGTTTCGATCCGCGCGCGCACTTCGTCGGTGTAAGCGGCGGGATCGAACTTGTCCGAGGCCTGCTGCTCGATCAATTGCTGCGCGAGCTTGAGCTCCGCGTCCTTCACTTCCGTTTTCGGGATCTCGATCTCCTTGATCGAGCGCACCTCGCCGGCGTAGAGCAGCTGCTGCATGACGAGGCCGTCCTCGACCGGCCGGATCATCACGATGTACTGCTTGCCGCGCGCGGCCCAACGGCCGAGCGCGCAGCGCTTCGATTCGCGCAGGGCCCGCGCGAGCAACGCGTAGGGCTTCGCGCCGCCCTTGTCCGGAGCGAGGTAGTAGGCCTTGTCGAAGTACACCGGGTCGATCGATTCGACCGGCACGAATTCCGCGATGTCCGCCGTGTGCGTGCCCGCTTCCTCGAGCGCCTTCAGCTCCTCGGGCGAGAACATCACGTACTGGTCTTTTTCGAACTCGTAGCC
>VBCJ01000284.1:0-2695 GCA_005884335.1 Betaproteobacteria bacterium
ATGCTGACCGAGCGCGAACGCAACGCCATCGCGCGCTATCTCTCCGCGCTGTGACTAGTCACCCCCGCTTCGCCTCGAACTCCCGCATGTACTCGACCAGCCGCTTCACGCCTTCGATCGGCATGGCGTTGTAGATCGACGCGCGCATGCCGCCGACGGCGCGGTGGCCTTTGAGCTGCACCATGCCGCGCGCTTCCGCCCCTTTCAGGAATTCGCCGTCGAGCTTGGAGTCCGCGAGTGTGAACGGGATATTCATGCGCGAGCGGTCCGACTTGCGCACGTGGTTCTTGAAGAAGGCGCTGGCGTCGAGGAAGTCGTAGAGGAGCTTCGCCTTGGCGATGTTTTTCTTTTCCATCTCCGCCAATCCGCCCTGCGCCTTCAGCCACTGGAACACGAGGCCGGCGACGTACCAGGCGTAGGTCGCGGGGGTGTTCGACATCGAGCCGCTCTCGGCGTGGACCTTGTAGTCGAGCATCGAGGGCGTATGGGGTATGGCGGTACCGAGCAGGTCTTCGCGCACGATCACGAGGGTGAGTCCCGCCGGCCCGATGTTTTTCTGCGCCCCGGCGTAGATCAGGCCGAACTTCGAGACGTCGAGCGGCCGCGACAGGATGTGCGAGGAGGCGTCCGCGACGAGGGGCACCCTGCCCGTGTCCGGGATCCAGTGGAATTCCACCCCGCCTATGGTCTCGTTCGAGGTGTAGTGAACGTAGGCGGACTTCGGGTCGAGCTGCCACGTCGACTGCTCGGGCGCGAAAGTGAAGTTCTTGCCCTCCGAGCTCGCCGCGATGTTGATCTCGCAGAAGCGGTTCGCTTCCTTGATCGCCTTCTTCGACCACTCGCCCGTATAGATATAGTCGGCGGACTTCTTTCCGCCGAGGAGGTTCATCGGCACCATGCCGAACTGGAGGGTCGCGCCGCCCTGCAGAAAGAGCACCTTGTAGTTCGAGGGAACCGCGAGGAGCTCGCGGAAGTCCTTCTCCGCGGCCTCGGCGATCGCGATGAACTCCTTGCCGCGGTGGCTCATCTCCATCACCGACATGCCCGATCCGTGCCAGTCGAGCATCTCGCCTGCCGCCTGCGCGAGCACTTCCTCGGGCAGGACCGCAGGCCCCGCGCTGAAATTGAAAACCCGGGTCGCCGGTCTACTGCCCATTTTCCTCTTCCTCTTCCTTCTCCCCGTTGATCTCACGACGATCAAGCTCCCGGAACACCTCGTCGGCCGCACGCACGAACTCGTCATCAGGCGGGAAGGAATACGGCTGCTTGGTTGCTTGAGTCCGCGCGTACTTGCCACGGACCAGGGAAGTGAAGTCCGCACGTTTGTATGTGGGACGAAGGTCGTCAGAGGAGTTGTGTCTGGACATCTTTATAGAGTTTCCGATCTGCATCCATTCCTGTCTCCGGCTAGCGTGCCGCCCGCTTTCGTTCGGTCGCCGTCGATCCCGCCGCGAGACGCGACTTCTTCTCGTGCAGGCGCCCGGATAGGTATTTGTGGAGCACGCTTGCAATGAGCGTCTGGTAGGGAACGCCCTCTTCGTACGCGCGCGCCTGTATGCCCATGAGATCGGCTGCGGAGAGTCGAATGTTCACCCGACGACTTTTCACGAAAGTCGCACGCGCGACCTCGCGAAACGCGGCGAGCTGTGCTTTGCTGGGGCGCACCGAAACCAGTGCGCCCTTTTCGTACGCTGCCAGCACTTCTCGTTCGTAACGGTCAAGAGCTTTCATCGGGCTCATCCAATCCCAAGTAATCGCGCGTTGCCTTCCGGCTCGGGATGACGGTCTTCAAGAAGTAGCATTCCCGTTCCTCGACCGAAGGCACTAGGAAGACGTATTCCCGATAAACCACGACCAGCACCACCTGACCCGGATAACGCTTCTGGTTCGGGTGGACCAGGATGTCCCTTAGCCCACCTTCCTCCACAGCAAGAACGATCTCCTCGAAAGATATTCCACGTCCCGCCTTCAGACGCTCGTTCTTTTCCGGATCCCACCGGAACGGCTTCACGCCGGGAGTATGCCAGAACGTGTGCCTTTTGTCATCAGTTCCGGGACATCAGACCAGGACGCGGACCTACTGCCCATTCTCTTCTTCCTCTTCCTTCTCGGCGACGCGCTCGACGCCCGCGAGCTTGGTGCCTTCGTCGAGGTCGATCAAGCGCACGCCCTGGGTCGAGCGCCCCTGCTCGCGAATCTGCTTCACGCGCGTGCGTATGAGGACGCCGCCCGTGGAGATGAGCATGATCTCGTCCTCGTCGCCCACCAGCACCGCGCCGATGACTTTCCCGTTTCGTGCGATGGTCTGGATCGCGATCATCCCTTGAGTGCCTCGCCCGTGGCGGGTGTATTCGGCGATCGCCGTGCGCTTGCCGAAGCCGTTCTCGGTCGCCGTCAGCACCGTCTGATTCTCGCTGTCCGCGACCAGCATCGAGATCACCCGCTGGCCCTCGGCGATCTTCATGCCGCGCACCCCGCGCGCTTGCCGCCCCATCGGCCGCACGTCGGCTTCCTCGAAGCGCACCGCCTTGCCGGCGTCGGAGAACAGCATCACGTCGTGCTTGCCCTCGGTGATCGCGGCGCCGATCAGGTGGTCGCCGTCGTCGAGCTCGACCGAGATGATCCCCTTCTCGCGTGGATTGGAGAACTGCGACAAGGGCGTTTTCTTCACCGTGCCGAGCGCAGTCGCGAGGAA
>VBCJ01000284.1:2705-9529 GCA_005884335.1 Betaproteobacteria bacterium
GCGCGCGTTCCCTGCGGCACGTTGTACACCTTCAGCCAGTAGACCCTGCCGCGCGAGGAAAAGCACAGCATCGTGTCGTGGGTGTTGGCGATGAACAGGCGCTCGATGAAGTCGTCTTCCTTGGTCGTCGCCGCCTGCTTGCCGCGCCCGCCGCGGCGCTGCGCGCGGTAGTCGGTGAGCGGCTGCGACTTGATGTAGCCGGCGTGAGAGAAGGTCACCACCACGTCCTCCGAGGCGATGAGGTCCTCCATCTCGAGGTCCTCGGCCTGCTCGACGATCTCGCTCTTCCGCTTGTCGCCGTACTGCTGCTTGATCGCCTTCAGCTCCTCGGCGATGATCGCGGTGATCCGCGCCGGTTTGCCGAGCATGTCCAGGAAATCGCCGATTCTCTCGATCAGCTCCTTGTACTCGGCGACGATCTTGTCCTGCTCCAGGCCCGTGAGGCGCTGCAGGCGCATCTCGAGGATCGCCTGCGCCTGCGCGTCGGAGAGCCGGTAGCCGTTTTTATGCAGGCCGAATTCCCGTTCCAGGCCCTCGGGCCGCGAGGCGTCCGCCGCGGCGCGCTTGAGCATCTCTTCGACGACCGGCGAGCGCCAGGACTTGGCCATCAAGGCGACCTTCGCCTCGGCCGGAGTCTGGGATTTCTTGATCAGCTCGATGATCTCGTCGACGTTGGAAAGCGCGACCGCGAGCCCCTCCTGGATATGCGCTTTTTTCCGCGCCTCGCGCAGGTCGTAGAGCGTGCGCCGCGTCACCACCTCGCGCCGGTGCGCGAGGAACGCCTGGAGCATCTCCTTGAGATTGAGGACGCGCGGCTGCCCGTCGAGCAGCGCCACCATGTTGACCCCGAAGGTGTCCTGCAGCTGGGTCTGCTTGAACAGGTTGTTCAGGATGACTTCCGGTATTTCGCCGCGCTTCAGCTCGATCACCACGCGCATTCCGGACTTGTCCGACTCGTCCTGGACGTGGGCGATGCCTTCGATCTTCTTGTCGTTGACGAGCTCGGCGATCCTCTCCAGCAGGTTTTTCTTGTTGACCTGATAGGGCAGCTCGTCGACGATGATCGCCTGGCGGTTGCCTTTCTCCAGGTCCTCGAAGTGGGTGCGGGCCCGGATCAGGATGCGGCCGCGGCCGGTGCGGTAGCCCTCGCGCACGCCGGACACGCCGTAGATGATCCCCGCCGTGGGGAAGTCCGGCGCAGGCACCAATTTGATCAGGTCATCGACCGTGGTCTCGGGCTTTTTCAGCAGCGCCTGGCAGGCGTCCACCACCTCCCCCAAGTTGTGCGGCGGAATATTGGTCGCCATGCCCACGGCGATCCCGGAGGAGCCGTTGATGAGCAGATTCGGGACCTTGGTCGGCAGCGCCGCCGGTTCCTGCTCCTTGCCGTCGTAGTTGGGAACGAAATCGACGGTTTCCTTCTCGATATCGGCGAGTATTTCCGAGGCGATGCGGTCCAGGCGGCATTCGGTATACCGGTAGGCCGCGGCCGAGTCGCCGTCGATCGAGCCGAAGTTCCCCTGCCCGTCGATCAGCGGATAGCGCATGGAGAAGTCCTGGGCCATGCGAACCAGCGCCTCGTAGGTGGCCGAGTCGCCGTGCGGATGGTACTTCCCGAGGACCTCGCCCACCACGCGGGCGCACTTCACGTAGGGACGGTTCCAGACGTTGTTCGCCTCGTGCATCGCGAAGAGCACGCGCCGGTGCACGGGCTTCAGCCCGTCGCGCACGTCGGGCAGGGCGCGCCCCACGATCACGCTCATCGCGTAATCGAGGTAGGAGCGGCGCATCTCCTCTTCCAGGCTGACGGGGAGAGTTTCCTTGGCGAATTGTTCCATGAGAGTTGCTGTTTTTTGAGCTTCGGGGCAGCCGGCGAAAGGATGAAATTTTATCAGCTTAAGACATTTCGAACCACCGGATTCGCGATCGCGTTCGGGCGATTTTCCCTCTGGAAATTCGTTGCCGCTCGGCGATGTGGTGTATCATCTCCGGCGTCGAAGAAGTTGCGCGCACGACGAAAGCGCACGGCATGCCCACGACCAGGAGGACCCCTTGAACAAGCTGAAACTTGCAATTGGAAGCGCCGTCCTGAGCCTGCTCGCATCCTGCGCCACCGCCCCCGAACCGGCGCCGCAGCCTCAGCCGCCGTCGTTGCCGGTACCTCCACCCGCACAGCGCCAGGTCACGCCGGCACCGGCTCCCGCGCCGGTTGCCGCGCCCAAGCGATGCGACGCCACGGCAACTTTCCAGAAGGACGAGACATTCCCATTCGATCGATACGCGCTCACCGAGGCGGCGAAAGCGCGTCTGGATCGCGACGTGATCGGAAAGCTCGCCGACTGCGCCAGCGTGGAGGCCGTCGTGGTCGAGGGGCATGCCGATCGCATCGGCAGCCAGCAGTACAACCAGAAGCTCTCGGAGAGGCGCGCCGACAGCGTCAAGACCTACCTGGTCGGCAAAGGCGCCGATCGCAGCGGGATCGAAACGATCGGCATGGGCAAGACCGTTCCGGCGAAATTCTGCCCCGACAGCAAGAAGCGCTCGGAGCTGATCGCCTGCCTCGCGCCCAATCGGCGCGCTATAGTCTCGATCAAGGGTCCGGGAAGATAATTCGTGGGATGAACCGCAGGGCCCCGCCCCGCGCGGGGCTTTTTTTTAGAAAATGCAACCGGTCGACCTCCTCGTCAGCGCCCGCTGGGTGATCCCGGTCGAGCCCGCGGGGGCCGTCCTCGACGATCACAGCGTTGCGGTCGCCAGAGGGCGCATCGTCGCGGTGCTGCCCTCGGGCGAGGCCCGGCAGCGCTTCGAAGCCCGCGAGCATCTGCGCCTGGACAAGCATGCGCTGATCCCGGGCCTCGTGAATCTGCACACCCACGCGGCGATGACACTCATGCGCGGGCTCGCCGACGACCTTCCCTTGATGAGCTGGTTGCGGGATCACGTCTGGCCCGCCGAAACCAAGCACGTGTCGCCCGAATTCGTATACGACGGTACGCTGCTCGCTTGCGCCGAAATGCTGCGCGGCGGCGTGACCTGCTTCAACGAGATGTATTTCTTTCCGGAGGCGGCGGCGCGAGCGGCGCTCGAGGCCGGAATGCGCGCCGCTCTGGGCATCATCGCGTTCGAGTTCCCCACGTCCTACGCGGCCGACGCCGACGATTACATCGCCAAGGGCCTTGCGGCGCGCGACGCTCTCAGGGAAGAGCCGCTCCTGTCTTTCTGCATGGCCCCGCACGCGCCGTATACGGTGAGCGACAGGACCTTTGCGAAGATCGTCACCATCGCCGAAGAGCTCGACCTCCCCATCCACACCCACCTGCACGAGACTCAGCAAGAGATCGAGGAGAGCCTCACCCGGTACAAGGCGCGGCCGCTGGAGCGCCTGCGCGCCTTGGGCCTCGTGGGACCGCGCTTGATTGCGGCGCACGCGGTGCATGTCACGGGCGAGGAGATCGCGATGCTCGCGCACCAGGGCGCCTCCATCGCGCACTGCCCCTCGTCGAACTTGAAGCTCGCGAGCGGGTTCGCGCCCGTGGCGGCCATGCTGGCGCGCGGCATCAACGTCGGCATCGGCACCGACGGCGCGGCGAGCAACAACCGACTGGACCTGTTCCAGGAAATGCGCACCGCCGCGCTTCTGGCAAAGGCGGTGAGCGGCGACGCCCAGGCGATGCCGGCGCACCAGGCCCTCGCCGCCGCGACGCTGCACGGCGCCCGCGCGCTCGGCCTGGAAGCTTCGATCGGGTCCATTGCGCCGGGCAAGCTCGCCGACCTGTGCGCGGTCGCTTTCGACGAGCCGGAGCTTGCCCCCCGTTACGACCCGGTTTCGCATCTGGTGTATGCGGCGGGGCGCGAGCACGTATCGCATGTGTGGGTCGCGGGGGAACCGAGGGTCCGCGAAAGATTGCTCGTCGGATTCGAAAATCGCGGCTTGAATAATCGTGTCCTTCTGTGGCAGAATAAGTTGGCAGCAGAAACAAAAGCTTAAGGCAGGCGTTTTGCGGAATTCCCAGGGGCGTACCCAAGCTGCTCGAGCTGCGGCTCGAGCCTCAACCTACGAGAGGAAAGCATGAACAAAAGACTGAGCACCGCGCTATCGGCGATTGTCCTGCTCGCGTTCGCAGGCTGTGCAGCCACGCCGGAACCCGCGCCCGAGCCGCCCCCGGCTCCAGCGCCCGCGCCCCAAGCGTTGCCGAAGCCGCCTCCGCCTGCGCCTGCGGCGCCCGCGCCCAAGCCGGAGAAAGTCACCACCGCGTCCACGGTCAGTTTCGATGTCGACCGGTACGTGATCCGGCCGGATGCGAGGTCGAAACTCGACGACCTGGTCGGAAAGCTGCGCAACGTCAACCTCGAGGTCGTCATCGCGGTCGGGCACGCCGATCGCATCGGCAGCGATGCCTACAACATGAAGCTGTCGGTGCGCCGCGCCGACTCGGTGAAGGCCTATCTCGTCAGCAAGGGCATCGCGGCGAGCCGGGTCTACACCGAAGGCAAGGGCAAGCGCCAGCCGGTCAAGGACTGCAAAGGCTCGGGCAAGACCAAAGAGCTGATCGCGTGCCTTGAGCCGAACCGCCGCGCCGAGACCGAAGCCGTCGGTTCCGCCGTCAAGTAAGCAAGAGCGCTCCCCTTCAAAGCCCTGCCCAGGCAGGGCTTTTTTATTGCGGCGCAGTCCTTACAATGTCATTCTGAGGGCGCAGCCCGAAGAATCTGCTTGAAAAAGCAGATCCTTCGCTGCGCTCAGGATGACAACTCGGACAGTCCGATATGAACGCCGACCCCCGGGAACTGGAAAAATTCAGCGCGCTCGCGCACCGCTGGTGGGATCCGGAGAGCGAGTTCAAGCCGCTCCACCAGATCAATCCGCTGCGCCTGGACTGGATAGCCCGCATCGCTAAACTCGCGGGGAAATCGGCGCTCGACGTCGGCTGCGGCGGCGGCATACTCGCCGAGGCGATGGCGCGGCGCGGGGCGCGTGTGAAAGGCATCGACCTCTCGGAAAAGGCGCTGAAGGTCGCGCAGCTGCACCTGCACGAGAGCAAGCTCGCCGTGGACTACGAGGCGGTCTCGGCGGAGGATCTCGCCGCGCGCTCACCCGGGGCCTACGACGTCGTCACCTGCATGGAGCTGCTCGAGCACGTGCCCGATCCGGCGAGCACCGTGCGCGCCTGCTCTCAACTCGCGCGAAGGGACGGCCGGGTGTTTTTCTCGACGATCAACCGCAACCTCAAGTCCTACGTCCTTGCGGTGATCGGCGCCGAATACGTGCTCAAGCTCCTCCCGAAGGGAACTCACGACTACGCGAAGTTCGTCAAGCCCTCGGAGCTCGCGCGCCACTGCCGCGACGCGGGCTTGAGCGTGCGCGAGATCACGGGCATGACCTACCACCCGCTCACCCGGGTCTACTCGCTCGGGTCCGACACGGATGTCAACTATCTCCTTTACTGCGTGCGCGAGTGAAACTCGCCGGGGTCCGCGCGGTTTTGTTCGACCTGGACGGTACCCTGGCCGACACCGCTCCCGATCTCGCCCGCGCGCTGAACCGGGTGCGCGCCGAGCAGGGCCTCCCGCCCCTGCCGCCCGAAGTCGCGCGCCCGCACACCTCGAGCGGTGCACGCGGCCTGCTCAAGGCCGGCTTCGATATCGCGCCCGAAAACGAGGGCTACCGGGCGCTGCGCGAGCGCTTTCTCGATTTCTATCAAAAGGAGTTGTGCGTCGAGACGCGTCTCTTCGCCGGCATTTCCGAGTTGCTCGCAAAAATCAGGGTGCGCAAGCTCCCCTGGGGCGTCGTCACCAACAAGGGCAAGCGCTTCACCGAGCCGCTGCTGCACCTGCTCTCCGTGGATCATCTTGCAGCCTGCGTCGTGAGCGGCGACTCGACTCCCCACATCAAGCCGCACCCGGCTCCGCTCCTGCTCGCCGCATCGCTGCTCGCGCAGCCGCCGGCCGATTGCGTGTACGTCGGCGACGACCTGCGCGACGCGCAGGCCGCCCGCGCCGCGGGGATGCACTTCGTTGCCGCCGGCTGGGGCTATCACGGCGAGGGCGGCGATCCGAACGCCTGGGACGCGGATGCGGTGATCGCCCACCCCCGCGAGTTCCTGGACTTGCTCTCATGAGGAGAAACCCATGCCGGCCTATTGGGTAGCCCGCGCCAAAGTCAACGATCCCGTGGAATACAAGAAGTACGCGGACCGCGTGCCTGCGATCTTCGCGAAGTACGGCGCGAAGGTGCTCACGCGCGGCGGCCGCTACCAGACTCTCGAAGGACAGGAGAAATTCAACCGCTTCGTCGTCATCGAGTTCCCGAGCTTCGAGCAGGGCGTCGCGTGCTTCTACTCGCAGGAGTACAGGGAGGCCGCGGCGTTTCGCCGCAGGAACAAAGCGGGGGAAAACGAGCTGGTGATAATCGAGGCGGGAGAGGGCGCATGAGGAGGCTTCCCTCTCCCGCTTGCGGGAGAGGGCTAGGGTGAGGGCCCCATCTATGGGATAATTCTTCGCTGCAGAGAAATCGGGGGCGACCTGGTTTCGACGTGGGTTTCGAAGCAGCGCAGGGCATACCGAGGACCAGTGACCTCGTAAATCCATCTGGAAATTCTCAAACGCCAACGACGAGCGTTTCGCTCTAGCCGCCTAATACCGGCTAGACGCTGCACTGGTTTGCTGATGGGCCAGGCTCCCTAAAAGGAGTGCAGCGTCATTCACATCAGCTCCTGTGCGCGGTTTGGTCGCTTGGCCGCGCGCATCCGTCGAAGCGACTGGCTGAGCGTCAGCCTGCCGGCCGGCGGGCGCGAGGCGAGACCCAAATGACCAGGCTAAGTATGTAG
>VBCJ01000285.1 GCA_005884335.1 Betaproteobacteria bacterium
CGAACTGGCTGCGCGGCCGCTCGTAGATTTCGCGCGGCGTGCCGATCTGCTGGATATGGCCTTCGTTCATCACCGCGATCGAGTGCGACAGAGCGAGCGCCTCGCTCTGGTCGTGAGTGACGTACACGGTCGTGATCCGGAGCTCCCGCTGCAGGCGCTTCAGCTCGAAGCGCATGCGCTCGCGCAGCTTCGCGTCGAGGTTGGAGAGCGGCTCGTCGAGCAGGAGCAGCTGCGGCTCCATGACGAGCGCCCGCGCGAGCGCGAGGCGCTGCTGCTGCCCGCCGGAGAGCTTGGTCGCCTCGCGGTCGGCAAGCTCATCGAGCTGCACCGCTCTGAGGACGCGCAGGACCTTGTCCCGAATTTCTTGCCCGGAAAACCTGCGGTCGCCGACCTCCAGCGGAAAGGCCGCGTTCTGGAAGACATTCATGTGCGGCCAGATGGCGTAGGACTGGAACACCATGCCGAAGCCGCGCCGGTTGGGCGCGACGAAGACGTTGCGCGTCGAAGAATACACCACGCGGTCGCCGACGCTGATCTCCCCTGCGCGCGGCCGCTCCAGGCCCGCGATCGAGCGCAGGGTCGTGGTCTTGCCGCAGCCGCTCGGACCGAGCAGAGTGAACAGCTTCCCCTCCGGCACTTGGAATGTCACGTCCTGCGCGGCGCGCACGATCTGGCCGCGTTCGTTGGGGTATTCGGTGAAAAGGCCTTCGACTTTCAGCACGCGATTCTCCGGATCACTCCTTGACTCCGAATCTCTTGCCCAGCCACTGGGCGAGCATCACCAGGACGAACAGCGCCAGGATGAACAGCACGCCCAGCGCCGACAGCTCCACGTACTGGCCGTTCTCCCACAATTCCCAGATGGTGATCGACAGGACCTCGGTGCCCGGGCTGTAGAGCAGGATCGAGCTGGAGAGCTCGCGGATCGAGACGATCATCACGTAGATCCAGCCCGCGACGAGCCCGGGCTTCAAGAGCGGCAGGATGACGCGGCGAAACGTGGTGCCCCAGGACGCGCCACTCATCGCCGCCGATTCCTCGAGCTCCTTGTGGATCTGCAGCATCGAGGTCGTGTTGTAGCGCAGCCCGTAGGGCATGAAACGAGTGACGTAGGCGATGAACATGATCCAGATCGTGCCGTAGATGCCGATATCGAAATTCAGATAGAAGATCATGATGGAAAGGCCCAGCACCAGACCGGGGAAGACCATCGGCAGCGAAGCGACGTTGTCGAGGAGCCAGCGTCCGGGGAGCTTGGTCTTGACGACGATCCAGCAGATGACGGAGGTCACGAGCATGATCAGCGTCGCGCTGCCGAAGGAAAGGATCAGCGTGTTCCACACCGAGCGCGCGAGGTTCGGGTAGGTGAAGATGAAGCGGTAGGGGTCGAGAGTGAGGTTGTGCAGCGCCTGCCAGGAAGGCACCGAGTAAAACCTCTGGAACGACGACCACAGCAGCACCGCGAAAGGCAGCACCACGATCAGGAGGAAGTACACGATGAAGATCGCGGCGGCGAACCAGCGCCAGGGGCCGAGGTCGATTCTCCGCGGCCTGAAGCCCTTGCCGGTCATGGTCGCGTACTTGCTGCCGCGGCTCGACAGGCGCGACACGAAGTACACCCCGATGGTCGTGATCACGAGCAAGGTCATCCCGTACGCCGAGGCGAGACCGATCTGGCTGGGATAGCGGTGCACGGCCTGGTAGATCGCCGAGGTGAACACGTGGATCCCGACCGGGAGCCCGAGGAGCGCGGGCACCTCGAAGGACTCGATCGCGCGCACGAAGAGCATCAGCAGCGTCGCGAGGATCGCCGGCCAGGTGAGCTTGAGGGTCACCCGCCAGGCAACCTGGAAGATGTTCGCCCCGCTCATGGTGGCGGACTCCTCGAGCGCAGGGTCCATCGCGCGGAAAGCGGCGGTCATCAGGAGGAAAGCCATGGGCGAATAGTGCAGGCCGTCGACCCAGATCATCCCCCACAGCGAATAGACGTTGAACAAAGGCCTCTCCAGCCCGAACCAGTTTTGCAGCGCGAGGTTGATGATGCCGATCTTGGGGCTGCCGAGCAGGATCCACGCGACCGTGAACAGGATGCCCGGGATGATGAGCGGGATGATCGACAAGGCAAAGAAGAGCGTCTTGAAGGGCGTATTGGTGCGCTCGTTCATCCACGCGAGCGCCGTGCCCAGGACGAAAGCGAAGACCGACGCTCCGACCGCAAACTGGACCGAATTCCAGAAGAGCCGCAGCGTTTCGCGCGAGCCGTAGGCCGAGGTGTAGTTGCCCAGCGTGAACTCGGCGGCCTTCGCCGCGGTCTGCGGCGTGAAGAAGCTCTGCCAGAGAAGGAACGCGAGCGGGACCACCGCGATGTAGATCGTGAACACCACGCACAGCCCGATCACGATCCACTTCCAGTCGAGCGAGCGCAGCAGCGCGGCCGGGGCCGCCGTATTCATCGCGGGATAGCCCGCCGCCTGCATCGATCCTCCTCCTCGCGGATGCGCCGCCGCCTGTACGTCTCCCTGCCGGCGGTCATCGCTCGCGTGTTCCGTTATGTGGAACTCCGGTCCTGAGCGAGCAATGCGGCGCAATCTATCAACCGCGCTCGAAGGTGTCAACGAAAAACCGGGGACAGACCACTATTTCCTCTGGCCATGCATTTCCTTTTCGTTCGATCAAAGGAAATGGTGGTCTGTCCCCGGTTTCAGCGAATATCGAGCTCGATGTCGCGCAGAACCGGGTCGTCGGTGCGCGCGACCTCGTTTTCCACGAGCGCGCCGCATCCGGGGCAGGAGAACTGGCGGAATACCGGCCGCTCGTCTATGTAGCGCCGGTAGTCGCCGATGTTGGGGTTGGCGGTGTTAACGTCCGATTCGCGCCGCACGCAGTGGTCCTTGTAGTTGTCGCGCACCGGGCCCAGGTCGGCAGCGCACTTTGCGCAGGCCGTGCGCAGGCCGCTGCCGTCGCGGCGCACGTCGAGATTTTCCGTGACGCGCGCGATTATTTTCCCGTCGAGCTTTTGCACCGCGCCGTCTTTCCTGCGGTTCGCCTCGCGCCGCCCGGCGCGGAGCTTTGTCGTCGCCGGCGCATCGACACGCTCGTCGGAGGTGATGACCACGCCATAGATTTCGCGCGCCGCCTCGGCCGACACGGAGCGCTGCTCGATCACGTCATCGCGCACTTTTTCCGGATCGCGCTCGAGCGGATCGCCGAAGCCGCCCGCTGCGGACCAGATCACGGCGTAGACGTCGCCGGGCTTCTGGATGAAGTTTTCCTGACGGAGCGCAAGCGTCACCTCCTCGCCCTTCAGCTCCGCGATGTCGCCGGGAATCCGGCGCTGCTTCAGACGCTCGAAGATATCGGTCGCCCGCTTGAACTTGTATACGTTCACCGAGCCGGGGTAGCCCGCCATCATGCCCGGCGAAGTCGGGATCGCGTTGCCCGAGGACAGAGTGTCCTGCGTGATCGCGTCGGTGCGATGCGGAATGAAGCAGGACTCCGCCGAGAGCCCGCCTCGGAATTTTCCGGCACCGCCGGAATCGATCACTTCCTTGCGGTAAAGGAACAGCAGCGGAAAGGTCTGCTCGGTATGCTCGACGTTGGGGAGCTTGCAGATCGGCGTTCTCGACTGCCCGCCCGTTGAAATACCGTCTCCGGTTGAAAAGGCGCCGATCGCGCCTCCGATGGGGTCGACGAGGATGTAACCGTAGCGCTCGCCCCACTGGTCGGTGCCGCGGAAAATCGTCGCCGGCCACTGGCTGGTGCCGCCGATGCACATGATGTCTTTGCGCATCTCGGGGTCCGCGTGGATCATCTTCGAGAGCACGTTGTACGCGGGGTAGAGCGAGATCTCCATGGCCTGGATCGGGGCGGTCGAGACCGAGGCCGGGAAATTGGCGCAGTTGAAAGTCCCCGGGGTCGGATCGAACTCGACATGGCGCAGCGCCCCGCCGATCGAGAAATACTGGTCCCAGCAAAGCAGCTGGTTGAACGCCACCATGATCGCGCCGCGCCAGCCCGAGTAGGTCGCGTTCATCGCACCGTCCTGCGGGGCCGTGCCTTCGTTCTCGAAAATGAGCTTCACGCCTTGCTTGCGCAGCGTCAGGATCACTTGGTGCGTGCGCCGGTCGCCCGGGCGGCAGCATTCGACGTAACTGCGCTCGCGCCACACGCCGTCGGGCAGGCGCTTGAGCTTGTCGAGGAAGGCGCGCTCGCCGTTGTCGAGGATCTTGCGCATGACACCCTTCACGACCTCGGACCCGTAGCGCCTGATGAGCGAGCGCACCCGGTCGCGCGCGGTGATGTTGCCGGCGAGCTGCGCCCGGAAGTCGAGCGCCACCGCCTCGGGCTTGCGCGAGGCCCTCAGATACAACTCCTCGATGTCGCGGCGGATCTCGTTTCCTTCCACGATCTTCACCGGCGGGATGCAGATGCCTTCCTCGAAGGCGTTCTCGGCCGAGCCGCAGAACGAAGACGGCGTGATGCCGCCGAGGTCGTACTGGTGCAGGCAATTGGTCACCCAGCAGAAGAGCTCCCCCTTCCAGAACACCGGGCAGATCAGCATCACGTCCTGCTGGTGCGCCGCGCCCACCCAGGGGTCGTTGGCGAGGAACATGTCGCCGTCCGCGATGCCGGGATTGTCGCTGCGGTATTCGAGGACCCACTTCACCTGCGTGTCGGTGACGCCCGACATGTACTGCATGTAAGGCCCGAAGTACACGAACTCGCCGTCCTCGGTGAGGATGGAAGGGTTGAGATCGAGCGCGTACATCGCAACGGGCGAACCGGACAGGCGCTGAATCGTGGCGCCGTGCTCCTCGTTGACGTGCCACAGGCTGTGGCGGATCACCTCGTAGGTGATCGGGTCGATGCTTTTAGCGCTCTTTCGATGCAACTTGAGCTTGGGCGAGATGGAAAGCTTCTTCGGCGGCACGTAGCCCATGTTCCGGCCGTCGAAGACAGCATCCTTCATTTCGCTTACTTTCATGCCTGTTTCCCGAAATTGATTTCGAAATTGCCGAAGGCGTCCACCTTGAGCCAGCGCTCCGGATGCACGACGACCGTGGTGTCGGTCGTTTCGATCACCGCCGGGCCCCTGATGCGGTTTCCCGGGACGAGCAGCGCTCCGTCGTAAATCGGCGTGGCCACCGCTTTCTTCAGATCGGCCCAATAGATACTACGCTTGCCGCTCGCCGCCTTTGGACTGATCTTCGCGTTGAGTTTTTTCGTCGCCGAGAGCTTCGGCCTGGGCGTCGCGGCGGTGGCGCGAACGCGCAGCGTCACGATCTCCAGGCGCGCCTCGCCGTAGGACGAACCGCTCCCGTACAACTGCTCGTAGCGCGCATAGAAGCGCTGATGCAGCGGTCCCCAGAGCGCACCGCTGACGCGCTTCTCCGGCAGCATCACCTCGAGCTCGTTGATCTGTCCCTTGTGGCGCATGTCGAGCGAGAACTGATAGTGCCGCCGCGGCCCGGCGATGCCGTCGCGGTCCATCTGTTCGTTCGCCCTTTTTTCCAGTGCCTCGAGCGAGGCGTTCACCCGCCCCGCATCGAACGGGCTCGCCTGGATGTCGACCTGCTCGTAGACGTGCAGGATGTCGGCGGAGGCGGCGCCGAAGGCG
This sequence comes from Betaproteobacteria bacterium, assembly GCA_005884335.1. Lineage (GTDB taxonomy): Bacteria > Pseudomonadota > Gammaproteobacteria > Burkholderiales > SG8-39 > VBDM01. The sequence goes on from VBCJ01000285.1 coordinate 5,618, forward strand.
CACCAGGTCGAGGCGATCTCCTTCTGCGGGACGATCACTTTTTGCACCCCGAGCTCGCGCGCGAAGACGCCCGCGTGCGCCGGGCCCGCGCCGCCGAAGGCGAACAGCACGAACTCGCGCGGGTCGAAGCCTTTCTCCACGGTCGTCTTGCGGATGATGTCGGCCATCTTGAACTCGGCGATCCTGGCGATGCCGCTCGCGGCCTGCATGATCGAAAGGCCGAGCGCCGAGGCGATGCGCTGCACCGAGTCCACCGCCTTCTTCCTGTCGAGCTTGATGCGCCCGCCGAGAAAGTTGTCCGGGTTTATGGTGCCGAGGACCACGTCCGCATCCGTCACGGTCGCGATCGTTCCGCCCTTGCCGTAGCAGACCGGCCCCGGATCGGCGCCCGCCGACTCCGGCCCCACCGCGAGCGTCTTCGCGGCCGGATCGACGCGCGCGAGCGATCCGCCGCCCGAGCCGATCGCCTGGATGTCGACCTTGGGCAGGAAATATTCGTACTGCGCGACATTGGAAACGAAGGAGTAGGCGGGCTGTCCGCCGTAGATGATTCCGACATCGAAAGACGTTCCGCCCATGTCGGTCGTGATGATGTTGGGGCAGCCCATGAGGCGCCCGAGGTAGAGCGAGCCCGTGACCCCGGACACGGGGCCGGAGTCGAGCGTCAGGAGCGGCGACTCGATCGCCAGGTCCACCGAGATCGAGCCGCCGCCGCACTGCGTAATCTGCAGCGGCTGCCGGTAGCCGGACTTTTTCAACTGCTCGTCCAGATTGGCCAGATATTTCGCCATCACCGGCCCGATGTAGGCGTTCAACGCGGTCGCGGTGACGCGCTCGTACTCGCCCCACCTGGGCGCGATATCGGTCGAGCAAGAGACAAAAAGAGTTGGCGCGATTTTTCCGATCATCTCCTTCACGCGCTGCTCGTGCTGCGGATACTTGAACGACCAGAGAAAACAGACGCCGATCGCCTCGACGCCCTGCTCCACCAGGCGCCGGATCGCGTCTTCCGCCTGGGATTCGTTGAGCGGCACGACCACCTCGCCGAAGCAGTCGACGCGCTCCGACACCCCCTCGATCAAGCGCTTGGGCACGATGGGCACCGGCTTCTGGCTCGAGGGAAAGTGAACCACCCTGGCGATGTCCCGCGAGGAAACGCCGCGCGAGCCGCGCATGATGTGGATCGCGTCTTCGTGGCCGTGCGTCGTGATCAGGCCGACGCGCGCGCCTTTTCTCTGGATGAGCGCGTTCGTTCCGACCGTGGTGCCGTGGGTGAGCACCGCGATCTCGCCGCAGAACTGTTCGAACGAAAGCCCGAGCCGCTCGGCCGCCACGCGCATCGCCGCGATCATGCCCTCGGCGAAATTGCCCGGCGTCGAGGGCGCCTTGGTCGCGGTGATGCCGCCGCCGCGCCCGAGCACCACGCAATCGGTAAACGTGCCGCCGATGTCCACGCCCGGAATCATGGGCTCGGCGATGTCGGCGAACCTCGCGCGCGCGGGATTCCGAGTGGCCGGTTTCGACGTCGCGCCGCGCCGGCGCGCCGAGCATGTCCGCGCAGGCGGTGTTGCGGCACGAAGCCCGCGCGATGTCGCGCGCCGCACGGAGTGCATCGTGACCTCGCTTCCCTCCGCCGACGCCCTCTCCCAGACCGCCGCCGAGCTTTCACGATCCGCCGGCCGCGGCGCGATCGTTATCGAGACGAGCACGCTGCCGATCCCGGTGAAGGAGGCCGCGCGAGACGTGCTCGCAAAGCGCGGCGTGATCCTGCTCGACTGCCCCTTGAGCGGCACCGGCGCCCAGGCGCGCGTCAAGGACCTGATCATTTACGTGAGCGGCGATCGGGCGGCGTACCGGAAGATCGTGCCGGTGCTGCAGGGCTTCACCCGGGCGAATTATTACGTCGGCGCGTTCGGCGCCGGCTCGAAGATGAAATTCGTCGCCAACCTCCTGGTCGCGATCCACAACGTCGCCGCTGCGGAAGCGATGGTGCTGGGAATGAAAGCCGGTCTCGATCCAGCATTGGTGCTCAAGGTCGTCTCGGACGGCGCGGGGAGCTCAAGAATGCTGCAAGTGCGCGGGCCGATGATGGTGAGAGGCGACTACTCCGAGGCGACGATGAAGAACGGGGTCTGGCAGAAGGACATGACCATCATCGGCGATTTCGCCCGCGAGCTCGACTGCCCCACGCCTCTTTTCGCGGCGAGCGCGCCGATCTACAGCGCCGCGATGGCGATGGGGCTGGGGAAGAAAGACACCGGCGCGGTGTGCGCGGTGCTGGAGCAGTTGGCGGGTAATCCTCGCGTGCGAAGGAAAGGCACGAGGCGTTGATCAAACCGGTTACTCCCTATGACTTATCGACACATTTTGGAGCGAATCCACGGAAACGGCCTTTGGTTTGCGACGTGCTTGATTCCCCTCGGACTCCTCTTCGTATTTGCTTACGGAGCGACGAATGTACTCGCTGCCAGCCGCGAGTCGATTACGCTTGCGATGGATTGGGAAAAGAGCGTTCCGTTTGTGCCGAACGCAATTTGGGCATATGTCTCGATATTCCTTGTTTTCTGGCTTCCCCTCATCGTACTTGAGCGTGAAGGAATTACCTGGCTGATGAAGCGGTATGTCGTTGTGACGCTGACGGCCTGTGGACTCTTTCTCGTCATTCCAACCGCTGTGGGATTCGAGCGACTCGATTCAAGCGTTCTGCCGTCAGCCTATGCCTTCCTCCACGGGCTCGACGCACCGTACAATGCGGCTCCGTCGCTGCATGTCGCCTACGCGGTTCTCATTCTTGGAACCTGCGCGCGCAGTCTTGCCGGCGCTTCGCGGGCTGCAACGATTACCTGGCTGGTGGTATTGGCGGCCTCGACTTGGCTCACCCGCCAGCATCAGTTCGCCGACATACTTGCCGGAGCGCTGCTCGGCGGTCTGAGCTCCCTCGGCAACGGCGCGGGCGCGGGCTCTGAAACCGGCTGCATGCCCGTTCGCCACATGCGGAAGTACTGGCGCGCGTAGTCCACCGGCGCGGTGCCCCACCTACCCGCTGCGGGCAGCGCAGTCCACGGCAACCAGGGTTGAGAGCGCCGTTCACCACGTCGCGCGCGGTGTAGGCGTGGCTTACGTACTGCCGCGTCGACCAATTGAAGGCGACGCAGCCGTAGAACACGGCAAGGGTCCCCCAATCTAGGGCAAGCAAGTGCCAAATCGCCGTCCAATAGACGCAGATGAAAACGAGCTCTAGCCGCACGCGGCGCACCGCTAAGGCGTCGAAGTACTCGTGCATGAACTTCGTCGTGGTGGAAATCCGCGCCAGCCTAGTGCGTAGCAGGCCCGGAAACACTCCGAAAAGAACGCTCCCGAGCGGAACGAGCAACCAGAAGAAGCCCAGCAGCGGTGTGTACCACTGCACGTACTTCCGCAGCATGTTGTCCCGCGGGTGGTAGAGATCGAAAATCTCCTCGTCCGTCCGGTTGTAACAGTGATGGATCGCGTGCGTGACGCGCACCATCGACATCGAAGCGGGGAACAGCGAACCGGCGAGCGCCCCGAGCAGCGCATTTCCCACTCGGCTGGAGTGAAGGTGGTCGTGCGCGGCCTCGTGCAGCAGCGCGTAGTTGGTTAGGAGCAGAAACGAAAAGGCGATGCCGAGCGCGAGCACGGCGACTCCTTCTACGCGCGCCGCGCACCAAATCAAGCCGATCGCCGCGCTCTGAACGCCGAATACGAGGGCGACGTTCAGGCGGTCGGGGATACGAGGCGCGTCGGTGCCTTCCATGCCCATCTCAGGAAGTCTTGCGTCGCCGGCCGATCAGCCACCCGAGCGCAAGCCCTGCTACGACCCCGACGAGGCCGAACCACCATGCGAGTTCGCCGGCCTTACGAACCACCGGATTGTCAAATGGGTTGGTGGAGAAATGCAATGCCGTCACAATCCACTTGCCGCCGCGCTTTGCAACGTGGGTCGTCCACAGCCCCTCGATCTGCACCTTGCCACCACCGACGAGCTCATAGGATTCCTTCGTAGTGCCGTAGGCGACGGCCTGATCGTCACCGTAGAAACGTGCAGGACCGCCGAGTGTCGCCTTGATATTCAAAGATTTGAGGATCGCACCGGGACCTTGAAACGTGTTCTTGTAGTGGTCGCGCACTTGATCGTGGTTCACGGTACGCACGCCGTCCTGCCAGGAAACGACTGCTTCCTTATCCAGCGCGCCGATCACTCCTTCGACATCGATCTTGTTGAACGCCTGTTCCATTGAATTCAGTAGGTCGCGCAACGCCGTGCGGTCGACGACGCGGGAGTCCTGCGGATCGAGCGGCGGCATGTCGGCTGCGCGGGCAACAAGCACAAAGCCCAGAGC
>VBCJ01000286.1 GCA_005884335.1 Betaproteobacteria bacterium
CCAGGGCTTCGGTATCGCCGAGCCTGCACCGCTCAGCCTGGTGGTTTGAAGGCGGCGGCCGGGACATCTCGCGGGCGCCCCATAGTCAAGGTTCTTCGCGCTTTCTGCGCACCGCAGGGGCGACCATGACGGCAAGGACGAGCACGGTGCCGGCCACGAACGCGAGGCTCAAGGGGCGCGTGAAGAACACCGTCGGGTCGCCGCGCGAGAGCAGCATCGCGCGCCGCAGGTACTCCTCCATGAGCGGCCCGAGGACATAGCCGAGGATGAGCGGCGCGGGCTCGCATTCGAGCTTGACGAGCGCGTAGCCGAGCACGCCGACGAGCGCGCACAGGTACACGTCCACCGCGCTGTTGCTCACGCTGTAGTTGCCGATGCAGCAGAACATGACGATCGAGGGGAAAAGCCACCGGTACGGCACGCGGAGCAGACTCACCCAGATCCCGACGAGTGGCAGGTTGAGGACGACGAGCAGCAGGTTCCCGATCCACATGCTCGCGATGATTCCCCAGAAGAGCTCGGGGTTCTGGGTCATCACCTGCGGCCCCGGGGTGATGCCCTGCACGATCATCGCGCCCATCATCAGCGCCATGATGGCGCTCGAGGGAATGCCGAGCGTGAGCATGGGAATGAAATTGGTCTGCGCCGCGGCGTTGTTGGCGGCCTCGGGCGCGGCCACGCCTTCGATCGCGCCCTTGCCGAAGCGGGAGGGGTCTTTCGCGATCTTTTTCTCGAGCATGTAGGTCACGAAGGACGAAAGCGCCGGCCCCGTGCCCGGCAGCACGCCGAAGATGGAGCCGACCGCCGTCCCGCGCACCGTCGGCCACGCCGAGTCCCTGATGTCCTCGCGTGTCGGCATGAGGTTCCCGATTTTTTTCGTGAACACCTCGCGCGCCTCCTTCGACTCGAGGTTGCTCACCACTTCCGCCACCGCGAAAAGGCCCACCACGATCACGGTGAAGCCGATCCCGTCGTAGAGCTCCATGACGCCGAAGGTGTAACGCGCCATTCCCGAATTCACGTCGGTGCCGACCAGCCCGAGCAGGAGCCCCACGACGACCATGCAGAAGCCCTTGACGATATCTCCGGAGGCGAGGACAGCGGAGGCCACGAGCGCCATCAGCATCATCGAGAAATATTCGGCCGCGCCGAACATGAGCGCCCATTCGGCGAGCGGGGGACCTGCGAGCGCGATCAACAGCGTCCCGACGCAACCCGCGAAAAACGACGCGAGCGCCGCCACCGCAAGTGCAGGCCCCGCGCGCCCCTGGCGCGCCATCTGGTAGCCGTCCAGACAGGTCACCGCAGAGGCCGTCTCCCCGGGCAGGTTGACGAGGATCGAAGTGGTCGAGCCGCCGTACTGCGCCCCGTAGTAGATTCCCGCGAGCATGATGAGCGCCGCGACCGGCGGCAGGGTGAAGGTGAGCGGAAACAGCATCCCGATCGCCACCAGCGGCCCGATGCCCGGCAGCACGCCGATGAGCGTGCCGAGCAGAACGCCGATGAAGCAATAAGCAAGGTTCTGCAGCGAAAACGCGACGCCGAAACCGAAGGCGAGATTGCTCAGGATATCCATAGGTACCCGGCGACGAGCGGATAGGGCATCTTGAGCACGTAGAGGAGCACGAGGACCGCGAAGACGCTCATCACCGCGGTGAGGACGAACACTTCCTTGAAACGAAACTCGCGGCCGGCGAGCGCGCTTGCGAAGAGCACTGCTACGAGCGCCGGGATGAGCCCGAGCCGGGCCATGAGAAAGCCGAACAGCACGATAGCGAGCGCGATGAGGGCGAGAGGCTTCCAGCCCCACTCGCCCTTCACCTTTTCGCCCGAGCGCAGGCCGCGGCCCATCACCCAGGCTCCGAGCAAGATGAGAATGCCGCCCAGAACCGTCGGAAAGTAGCCCGACCCCATGCGCATCGCCGTGCCGAACGGATAGTCGCGGGCGACGATGACCGCCGCGAGCCCGATGGCGATGAACAGCAGCCCGGCGAGGAAATCCTTGTTATTGCGCAGGTCGAACTTCATGCGCATCCCCCGGGCCATGATAGTTGCATCGTCGGACAGCGGCAAGCCGGTGTTGTGCGATACTTCGCCGTCTCAAACGCGTGCACCGCGAAGGTAGTTCGTGGCGGAACGGTAATTCGGACATGGCAGGCACAACAATGAAACGCGCGGTCGCCGCGGCGCTTGCCGCCGGCGCATTCGTCATCGCCGCGCCCGCGTTCGCACAGGTGAAAACCGTGCTGCGCATCTCCACGCCCGCGGTGCCCGACGACTGGCACGTGAAGATGCTCTACGTTTTCAGGGACGATCTCAACAACGCGGCGCCCGGCCGCTTCGACGTGCAGGTGCATCACTCGGGAACCCTCTTTCGGCAGGGCGCGGAGCCGGTGGCGATGCAGCGCGGAAATCTCGAGATGGCGCTCCTGTCGATGCAGGACATCGCGCGACAAATGCCCGAGTATTCGATCTTCACCGCCGGCTACTTGATCCGCGACCCCGAGCATCTCGCGAAAGTCTACGGCGGACCGATCGGCGAAGAGGTGAACCGAAGGATCGCGGAAGCGATGGGAATCCAGTTGCTGCAAGCGGTCTATCTCGGCACGCGCCAGGTGAGCCTTGCCCAGGCGAGGCCGGTAAGAACCCCGGCCGATCTCGCCGGGGTGAAGCTGCGCATGCCCGGCTCCAAGGAGTGGCTCTTCCTCGGGCAGGCGCTCGGGGCGAGCCCGACGCCGCTCGCCTTCACCGAGGTCTACCTCGGCTTGAAGACGGGCACCATCGACGGCCAGGACAACCCGCTGCCGACGGTGAAGTCGGCGAAGTTCTACGAGGTGACGCGGCAGATCGTGCTCACGGGGCACCTCGTGGACGCGCTGCAGCTCGCGATCTCCGCGAAGACCTGGCACGCGCTATCCGCGGCACACAAGGCCCAGATGAAAAGGGCGGCGGCGAAGGCGGCGAAATTCAACGACGAAAACCGCGTACGCGAGGAAAGGGAGCTCATCGAATTCTTCCGCGCGCAGGGCATCGAGATCACGGTGCCCGACGTGGCCGCGTTCAGGAAGACCGTGCAGGACGCGTATCTGAAGTCCGAGTACGCGGAAAAATGGCCGCGCGGACTCCTCGAGCGCATCAATGCGGTCAAGTGAAACAAACCGGGGACAGACCACGTTTTCCGTAAAAACGTGGTCTGTCCCCGGTTTTCAACGTTGGGCCGATCTGATCGGTGCGGGCATTTTCGCTGTACTGTTCCTGAGCCTCGTCGTGCAGGTGGTGCGCCGCTTCGTGCTCGGCGCGCCCGCCGCCTGGACCGAGGAGCTCGCTGCGATCGCCTTCGTCTGGGTGATTTTCTGGGGGACGGCATTCACCGTCCCGCTCGCTGCTCACGTGGCGGTGGATTTCGTCGTTCCGCGCTTCGCGCCCGCAGTCCGGCGCGCGCTCTACGCGCTCGGGCTCGCCGCGCTCGGGGGATCGATTCTCTGGGCGCTGGCCGGCATCGCCGATTATCTGCGTTTCATGATGCGCGAGCGGACGCCCGTGCTCGAGTGGCCTTACGGCATCGTCTATAGCGTCTTTCTCGCCGCCGCGGTGATGGTGGTGCTGCGCTGCCTCGCCGCGATCGTCCGCCCTGAAGCCTCCGACAAGGCATGAGCGCCGCTTTCGGGCTGATGCTCGCCGTATTCGTCGCCATCGCCCTGCTGCGCGGCCCCGTCGGCCTCGCGATGATCGCGGGCGGCATCGCCTACCTCGGCGCGACCGGGCAGGACATGGGCCTCGCGGCCGAGCAGATCCTGAACAGCCTCTTCGGCAGCTTCGTGCTGATCGCCGTGCCGATGTTCATCTTCGCGGCAAACGTGATGAACTCCGGCACCCTGAGCGAGCGCCTCTACGCGCTCGCCCACGCGATCATGGGGCGGTTTCGCGGCGGCCTCGCCCACGTCAACGTGCTCGCGAGCGTCATCTTCGCCGGCATGAGCGGCAGCGCGATCGCGGATGCGGTCGGGCCCGGGATGGTCGAGATCGAGATGATGTGCAGGAACAACCGCTACTCGCGGCCCTTCGCCGTTGCGGTGAGCGCTGCCTCCGCCACCATCGGTCCCATCATTCCTCCGTCGATCCCGATGGTGCTCTATGCGCTCGTCTCGGGAGCGTCGGTGGGCGCGCTCTTCCTCGGAGGCGTGGTGCCGGGCCTGATAATGGCGGCGGCCATGATGCTCGTCATCATCCGGATCGCCCGGCGGCGCAATTTCCCCATGGAGGTGCCGGTGCCGTGGTCGGCGATCCCGCGCATATTCGTGCGCACGCTGCTTCCTCTGCTCATGCCGGTCGTGCTGCTCGGCGGCATCTATTCGGGCGTGTTCACCCCGACCGAGGCTGCGGCGGTCGCAGCGCTCTACGCTCTAGCGCTCGCGCTCTTCGTGTACCGCGCCCTGGACTGGAAGGCGCTCGTTTCGGTGCTCGCCGACAGCGCGCGATCGACCGCAGTCGTTGGAATCGTCATCTGCGGCGCGTTCCTCTTCAATTACGCGCTCGCGACCGAGCAGGTGCCGGCGCGCCTGGCCGAATGGTTCCTGTCGCTCGACCTCGGCCCGATCGGATTTCTCATCGTCGCGAACCTTGTTTTTCTGGTGCTCGGTTGCCTGCTCGACACTACGACGCTGCTCCTTGTGATGGTGCCGCTGCTCCTGCCGGTTGCACGTGCCGTCGGGGTGGACCTGGTGCACTTTGGCGTCGTCATCGTGGTGAACATGATGATCGGCCTGCTCACTCCACCTTACGGCGTGTTGCTATTCGTGCTGAGCGGCCTGACGGGAACGCCGGTGAAGGCAATCGTGCGCGAGCTCGTGCCCTTCATCCTGGCGCTCATCGCCGTGCTCTTCCTCATCACCTTCGTGCCCTCGCTCGTTCTCGCGCTGCCGACGCTCGCCGGCTACATCGGCTGAGCCGCGCCGACGGCACAACAGGATTGTCCGGATCCTTGCGCGTCGTAAGTTCACGGGAACGCGGGCATGAGGTCGCTGTCCGCGATCGGTTCGGCCTTGAATCGGGTTCCCTCGGTCCCGTACTGCGATTTCAGCATGCGTGCGGTCTCCCTGGCTAACCCGATATACGCCTGGTATTTCTCGGGTGCGGCGGTGATCGCGGCATTCAGTTTCGCCTGTGGATCTGCCAGGGGCTTGACCGAGTTGACAACCTGACCGATCCAAGTCAGCTCGGCATCGCGCAGGTCGGCCACCTTTTTATCGAGTTCACCGACGGAATTCGGGGTGATCGCCTTGCCTCCGATGTACACGACATTGCTCAAACCGAGGAGGCCCTTGAGATTGTCCGGTATCTCGAATGTCGCAAGCTGGTCGACGCCGCCGGCAACCAATGCGTACGCCACCACGATGCTGAATACGGCAAGCTGGAAGCTGTAGATATCGAAGTCGCCATCGGTTTTCAGGAGATCGCCCCAGCGGGCGCGCTTCGAGTCCGGGGTCTTTCCTATTCCGGTTTCGTATGTGGTCAACCACCCGTTATTTCTCAGCCAGGACCAATTCTCGTAGGACAAGCGCTTTTTCATGTGATCGGCCACCTTCGAGCCCGCCGCCCCGACGGCGCTTATCCCAAGCAACAACAGCACGTCGCGCGAAATATCGCTGAGCAATCCCGTGCGCAGCACGATGAACGCGAGCACCCCAAGGACGATCAGGGTGAAGCCGAAGATCTGAAACTGAGAAAGACTCGCTCTATCCTGCGAATCCGACGTCAGATATACCGGGTTCAACGAATAGCCCGTGCCGACTCTGCCCAACGCCACCACCGCTGCGGCGTAAGCCAATACCACTATCGCCAGAGAGCCGAGCGTAGAGAACAGGCCGTTGCTCACGGGAAACAGCCGAGTAGCGTAGACGCCGGGCGACGCGGTGTTCAACTTACCGAGAGCATCGACGGGAAAGGACGCCACTACCAGTTGGCGCGGCCGTTGCCAACCGAAGCCTAAGTCAGGCAGATTCAGCGTCAGCTCGATTCTCTTCCGGTCGTCCTGCGGCACCTTGACTTCCGTCACTTCCATCACGCGCGCCACGAGCCCGTCTTCGACGAATGCGGCGCAATAGAATTCCCCCGAACCCAGCGGCACCGGCAAGTGCAATTTTGTGATCTGCCCACCGGGCAGCACGCTCAGCCGGGACTCGATCGAGGTCGGCGTTCTTGCCTTCCGGGAGGCAGCCTGCAACTCCTGCACCGACAGCGTGGCGCATTGCTCTTGAGGCGACGGCGCTTTGTTTTGCGGGCTTTGCAGCGGCGTGGCGCCCTGGCCGAAAGCTGCCTCAGGCAAAACCTGTGCCGCCAAGGCGTACGCAGACGTGACCAGAAGCTTCACGATCAGGTGGCGTATTGTCTCGATACTCGGGGTCATCATGGCATTGCCTCCCATTGTGGCGCATCACGCACTGGCAAGGTGGTGGCGCAATGGCAAATGGTGCCCGCATTTGCCTGATTCAGGCAAGTGCAGACTCAAGGGGAAGGTTGCGCAGCGGACGCGCCCCGTCGAACGGGCAATGCGCGCACGGCGACTTGGCGGGCCTCGCACGCTTGTGATATGAACGCGGTTCCATAACAGGGGAAAATCCGGCATGTCCGACCGCAGCGAAGAATCGCTCACCGCGTACGCCGCCGATTTCATCACCCGCGCCCGCGCCGCCGCCGTCCCCGCCGACGTGACGCATCTCGGCAAGCGCTCGATCCTCGACGGCATCGGGCTCGCCCTCGCGGGTTCGGTCGCCGAGTCCGGCCACATCGTGCGCCGCTACCTGCGCTCGCTCGGCTGCACGACGGCCAAAGGCAGCACCGTGATCGGCAGTCCGCTCGAGCTGCCGGCGCGCTTCGCCGCGTTCGCGAACGGCGTGGCGATCCACGCCGACGATTACGACGACACGCAGCTCGCAGTCGCCAAGGACCGCGTCTACGGGCTGCTCACGCACCCGACCGCGCCGGCGCTGCCCCCGGTGCTCGCGCTCGGCGAGCGCGACGGCCGCTCCGGACGCGACGTGCTCACGGCGTACCAGGTCGGCGTCGAAGTCGAGACCAAGATCGCCGAGGCGATCGACCCGCGCCATTACCAGGACGGCTTTCACTCGACCGCGACCATCGGCACGCTCGGCGCCGCCGCGGGCGCTGCCCACCTGCTCGGCCTCGATCGCGAACGCACGCGGCGCGCGCTGGGGCTGGCCGCGAGCCAGTCCGCGGGGCTGCGCGAGAATTTCGGCACCATGACGAAGCCGTTTCATGCGGGCCGCGCGTGCGAAAGCGGCGTCCTCGCCGCGGAGTTGGCCCAACTCGGTTTCACCGCGACGACTATCGTCCTCGAAGCCGGCCGCGGTTTCTTCAAGGCGGCGGGCGGCGGGTTCGACGCACGGGCGATCGAAGCTGATTCTCGAGCACGACATCAAGCCCGGGCAGGTGGAGCGCGTGTCGGTCGGTGTCAACCGCCAGAGCGTGAACGCGCTGATTCATAATCGTCCGCAGAGCGAGCTACAAGCAAAGTTCAGCATGCCGTTCTGCATCGCGATCCTGCTCCTTAGACGCAAGGCGGGCCTCGCCGAATTCACCGACGCCGTCGTCAACCGCCCCGACGTGAAGGCGATGATCGAAAGAATCGACTACAACGTGCATCCGGAAGCCGACGCCGCGGGCTACGAAAAGATGACGACCCTCATCGACATCAAGCTTGCCGACGGCCGCACGATCAGCGGCCGCGCCGACTTCGGCAAGGGGAGCCCTGCCCATCCGATGAGCGACGATGAGCTCGCCGTCAAGTTCCGCGAGTGCGCGGCGTGGGGCGGATTGGCGCGCACCGACGCCGAAAAGATCATCGAGCTCGTGTTCCGGCTCGACGAGCTGAAGAACATCAACGAGCTCACGCGCCTGCTCGGCACCGGAGCCAAATCCAGACGAAAGGCGAGACGATCATGACAGGACGCCTCCCCGTCATCGGACTGATGCTCGGCGACATGACCGGCATCGGCCCCGAGATCAGCGCCAAGCTCCTCGCCGGCGGCAACTACAGGAGCGATGCGCGCGTCGTCGTCGTCGGCGACGCGCGCGTGCTCGAGCTCGGCTGCAGGGACGCCCGCATCGAGATCGAGTGGCAAACGGTTCCCACCGTCGCGGCGATCGACTGGTCGCAGGAGCGCTTGCCCCTCGTCGATCTCGGCAACATCGATCCGGCGCGCATCGGGCGCGGCGAGGTCTCCGCGGAATCGGGCCGGCTCGCGGGCGAGACGCTAGCGCACATGATCGGCCTCGCGCTCGGCGGCAGCCTCGACGGCATCTGCTTCGCGCCGCTCAACAAGGCCGCGCTCCACCGCGGCGGCTGGAAATACCCCGACGAGCACCAGATGTTCGCCGCGCTCACGCGGCATTCCGGTTTCTTCGGAGAAATGAACGTGATCAAGGAGTTCTCGACCTTCCGCGTCACTTCGCACGTGGCGCTGCGCGAGGCGGTCAACCTGATCACGCCCGAGCGCATCGCGGCGGCAATCGAGCTCGCCGACGCGACCCTGCGCGCGACCGGCATCGAGCGCCCGCGCATCGCGGTCGCCGCGCTCAATCCGCACGGCGGCGAGAGCGGCCTCTTCGGCGACGAGGAGATCCGCATCATCAGGCCCACCGTCGAGAGAATGCGCGCCGCCGGGATCGGCTGCGCCGGGCCGATCCCCTCCGACACGATCTTCCTGAGGGCGCTCAAGGGCGAGTACGACGGCGTGGTGATGATGTACCACGACCAGGGCCAGATCGCGACCAAGCTGCTCGGCTTCAATAAGGGCGTGACGGTGACCGCGGGACTGAAGACCGTCTTCACGACTCCGGCGCACGGCACCGCCTTCGATATCGTCGGCGAGGGCCGCGCCGACAGCGGCGCGCTCGCGCAGGCGCTGCGCATGGCGACACGGCTCGCCGCGGCGCGCCTGCACTAAACGCGCCGGACAGTCGCTACAATGTCCGTCATACAACATAGCAACACAGGGGGAGTGATGACATTTGCCGTATTCGCACGCGCGGCCATCGCGACCGCGCTGCTCGCCGCGGCGGCTCCGGCGGCCGCCCAGGAATACCCGACCAAGCCCGTTCGCATGATCGTCGGCTTCGCGGTCGGCGGCGGCACCGACACCACTGCGCGCCCGATCGCCCAGAAGCTCTCGGAGCTGTTCGGCCAGCAGGTGATCGTCGACAACCGCCCCGGCGCCGCGGGCAACATCGCGACCGACCTCGTCGCCAAGGCAAACCCCGACGGCTACACGATACTGATGGGCACGATCGCCGCGCTCGCGATCAACCCGAGCCTCTACGACAACCTGCCGTTCGATCCCGAGCGGGACCTCGCGCCGGTCACGCAGGCCGTGGATGCGACCAACATCCTGTCGCTGCACCCGTCGGTGCCGGCCAACTCGGTGAAGGAGCTCATCGCGCTGGCGAAGTCGAAGTCGCTCAACTACGGTTCCTCGGGCGTGGGCGCCACCGGACACCTGGCGGGCGAGCTCTTCAACCTGATGACGGGGGTCAAGCTCGTGCACGTCCCGTACAAAGGCGGCGGCCCGGCGATGGTCGATCTCGTCGCGGGCCGGGTGGAGCTCGTGTTCGCCACCGCCGCGAGCGCGGTGCCGCAGATCAAGGGCGGCAAGATCAAGGGCATCGCGGTGACCACCGCGAAGCGCTCGGCGCTGATGCCGGAGCTGCCGGCCATCGCCGAAGCCGGACTGCCGGGTTATGACGCCAACAACTGGTACGGGCTGATGGTCCCCGCCAACACGCCGCGCGCGATCATCAACCGGCTTAACGCCGAGACGGTGAAAGTACTCAACATGCCGGAGGTCAAGACTTTCCTCTTCAATCAGGGCCTCGAGGCCGCGCCCTCGACGCCGGAGGAATTCGGCGCCTATATCCGGAGCGAGCGCGCCAAATGGGCGAAGATCGTCAAGGCCTCGGGCGCGAAAGTCGAATGACTCGATGAGCGCTGCCTGAGTGCACGCCGCATCTTCGGAAGCAGCTACATCGGGTGGCAGTTCACCGACTCGATCCTTTCCCACTCCTGCCGCAACACGATCTTCTTCGAGGGATCGCGCCCGTAAGGCCTCGGACCGCTGCTCAAGGTGATGCCCTTGCCATTCACCTCGAGGTCGCGCGTCTGCTGGGTGCCGTTGAAGATCTCGTTATAGGAGACGTCGGGCGAGATGACGATCTTCTTGCCCTCGGTGCGGTAAGGTCCCGCGAATGCCGTCAGCGATTCCCACAGCGCCGCCTTGTCCGCGTCCGAGGTGCCGAATTTGCGGTCCTGCCGGGTGTAGAAGACGGCGTAATACTTCGGCGTGATCATCAGGTATCCGTGCGGAGGCTTGGTCCTGTCGTCGCGGAGCCTGCCGTCGATCTCGGCTTTTATGGATACCAGCTTGTAAGTTCCGACCAGCGACCCCTGCGCGAGGCAGGAAGCCGAAACGAGAAGTCCGGTAACCAGAATTCCCAATGACTTGTGCATATTCTCCTCCTTCGTGGAATTCATATTACCGGCCCGCCCGCGCGGCGGCAACGCGGCGCGGGGCGCACCGCATCGCACTTCCTCGCGCCAGCCGGTATACTCGACAAGAATAATGAAAGCATTCACCGTTGCCGCAACCGCACTCGCGGCGCTCCCTCGCACGGCCTGGGCGCATCACTTCATGGGCGGAGGGCTCCCGGAGACGCTCGCTCAGGGCTTGCTGTCGGGCCTCGGCCATCCCGTGATCGGACTGGATCACGCGGCGTTCATCCTCGCCGCTGGATTTTTTCTAGCGTTGGTCGAAGGCGGGATGTGGGGCATCCCCGCCCTGATCGTCGGAACCTTAATCGGCGCGGCCTTGCACCTCGCTGGATTCGCATTGCCCGGCGCTGAATTCGGCCTCGCGCTCTCGGTGATCCTGATCGGCGGCCTGGTGATGGTCCGGCGCGGGGTCAAGCTCTCCTTGCTCGCAGGCGGCCTCGCGCTCACCGGCATTCTGCACGGATACGCCTACGCGGAATCCATATTCGGCGCGGAGGCGACGCCGCTGGTCGCGTACCTCGTCGGTTTCTCTGTCATTCAGCTCGGCATTGCCGCGGGGGCCTTCCTGATCCATCGGCGTCTGATCGCCACCCGCGAGGCCTGGGCGAGGCCGGTCTCCTCGGGGTTTGGGGCCGCGGTCGGAGCGATCGGCGCGGTGTTCCTCTTAATCAGCATCGCGAGCTGAAGAGTCGTGAGCGATCATCATCACCATCATGACGATGACGATATGAGCGAGCACGAGCGCCCGCTCTCAGGCCCCGCGCTGCGCGCAAAAGCGCTGGAGTCGCTGCTCGTCGAGAAGGGGCTCGTCGATCCCAAGGCGCTCGACGAGCTGATCGACACCTACGAGACGAAGGTCGGCCCGCGCAACGGCGCCCGAATCGTCGCGCGCGCGTGGGCAGATCCCGCCTACAGGAAGCGCCTGCTCGAGGACGCCACCGCCGCGATCGCGGAGTTCGGCTTCATCGGCCGCCAAGGCGAGGACATGGTGGTGCTCGAAAACACGCGCAAGGTGCGCAACGTCGTCGTGTGCACGCTGTGCTCATGCTATCCGTGGCCGGTGCTCGGGCTGCCGCCCGTCTGGTACAAGTCGGCGCCGTATCGCGCGCGCACCGTGATCGATCCGCGCGGCGTGCTGAGGGAGTTGGGGAGCGAAGTGCCGGAGGACGTCGAGGTGCGGGTGTGGGATTCGACCGCCGAGCTTCGCTACCTCGTGCTGCCCGAGCGTCCGGCGGGAACGGAAGGCTGGAGCGAGGACGAGCTCGCGGAGATCGTCACGCGCGACGCGATGATCGGCGTGGCGCAGGTGAAGGCGCCCGAGCGGAGCAAGCGATGAACGGCGTGCACGACATGGGCGGGATGCACGGCGTCGGGCGGGTCGAGATCGAGAAGAACGAGCCGGTGTTCCACTCCGAGTGGGAGGCGCGCGTGCACGCGCTCAATCTCGCCTGCGGCTTCCACCGCAGGTGGAACATCGACATGGGGCGCCACTCGCGCGAGCGGATTCCGCCCGCCGAATACCTCGCCGCGACCTACTACGAGAAATGGCTGCGCGGCCTGGAGATGCTGCTCGTCGAGCAGGGGCTGGTCACGGCGAAAGAGCTGCAGACGGGGCGGGCCGAGTCGAAAGCGAGCGGAGTGAGCGCGCTGCGGGTCCCCGAGGTGGCGACGTTCCTGCGCAACCGCCGCCACGCGCGGCTCGACGAGAACGTGCCGCCCAAATTCAAGCCCGGCGACCGCGTGCTCACGCACAACGACCATCCCATCGGCCACACGCGCCTGCCGCGCTACGCACGCGGCAAGCGCGGCGTCATCGACCGCGACCACGGCGTCTTCGTCTTCGCGGACACCCATGCCATGACGCGCGACAAGAAGCCCCAGCACTGTTACAGCGTGCGCTTCGCCGCGCGCGAGCTGTGGGGAGCCTCCGCTTCCGCGCGCGACAGCGTGTACGTGGATCTCTGGGATGACCACCTCGATCCCGCCTGAGGTCGACCTCCGCGCCCTTCCCGCCTTGCCGCGCGACGACGCGGGGCCGGTCTTCAAGGCGCCGTGGGAGGCGCAGGCCTTCGCAATAACGGTTTCCCTGCACGCGCGCGGCGTCTTCACCTGGCGCGAATGGGCGGACGCGCTCGCCGCCGAGCTCGCCGCCGCGACCGAGCGCGGCGCGCCGGACGACGGCACCCGCTACTACGAGCACTGGCTGGCGGCCCTGGAAAAACTCGTCGCAGGGAAAAAACTCATCCCGGGCCAGGAGCTCGAGCGGCGCGTGGATGAATGGGACGCCGCCGCGCGGGCGACACCGCACGGCAAGCCCATCGAGCTGCCGACCCGCCAGGGAAGCCCCAAGGGAACTATCCCGCCAAAATTCTCCTGACATCTCGCCCGGGGAGATTGTGGCATCATGCACGGTTGCGGTGGCCTGTGTCGGGAGGGATACATGCCGATCGAGCTTGCTGGCTCGCCAATGCGTGACAAAGTTTTGGCAATGAGCGTTCGGTCACGCGCGGCGTGTTCACGAGTACGTTCATGAGATACCGGTCGATCGCCGCTGCGGGGTCCGCGGTTCTCGCGACCCTAACTTCGTTGACGGTTCCTTCTCCGGCCAGTGCGCAGACGCCCGGGCTGGTCGCTGCCTACGCGTTCAACGAGGGCAGCGGGACGACGGTGGCCGATATCTCGGGCAACGACAACAACGGCACGATCAGCGCGGCCACCTGGACCACCGCGGGCAG
>VBCJ01000287.1 GCA_005884335.1 Betaproteobacteria bacterium
TTCGGCGATTCGGTTTTTATCGAAAGGAAGGCGTGGAAAGGCACACTTCGCAGAGCGCTACGGAATGCCCGCGATGTTCACACGGATCTTGTAGACGCTGGTGCGCGCGGCGATGTACAGGGTCTTGTGGTCGGGGTCGCCGAACTCGACGTTGGCGACGAGCTCGGGGGTGAGGATCGTGCCCAGATGCTTGCCTTCGGGCGAGACGATCCACACGCCGCCCGCCGCCGATTCCCAGACGTTCCCGTTCATGTCGACCTTCAGGCCGTCGGTGATCCCTGGGGTCGGATCGCCGCTGATGTCGATGAACATCTGGCTGTCGGTCACCGTGTCGTCGGGCAGGACGCGGTAGCGCCGCACGTACTTGTCGCGGCTGCCGTTCGCGTAGAGAATTTTTTCGTCGGGCGACAAGGCCAGGCCGTTCGGGTTCGCGATGTCGTCGATGATCCGGGTCACGCTTCCGCCCTTGATCATGTAGACGCCCTGGAAGTCCAGGCCCTTGCGCGGGTCCTTCTCGCGCAGGCGCAGGCCGCCGTAGGTGTCGGTGAAGTAGATCGTGCCGTTCTTCTTGACGATGACGTCGTTCGTGCCGTTGAATTGCTTGCCTTCGAAGCGGTCGGCGAGCACGGTGCGCTTGCCGTTCTTTTCGATCCGGTCGATCGACCTTCCGGCCCAGGTCGCGATGATGAGCCGGCCCTGCCGGTCGAGCGCGAGACCGTTCGATCCGATCATGTAGAACTTCTCGAACAGGGGATCGCTCGGATTCTTGCCGTTGGTCTGCTCGAACCCCACGCGCCAGATGTCCGGCTGGGTATAGCCGCTTCGGTGCAAGTAGATGGACGCCTCGCCTTGGGGCGTGAGCTTGTAGATCACGTTCGCGGGGATATCGCTCAGGAGCAGGTAGCGGCCTTGCTCGACCCAGATGAGCCCTTCCGTAAACCCGAAGCCGCCCTTCACCAGCTCCAACCTCGCGTCGGGGGACACCAGCGCATCGAGCGCCGGATCCAGTCTGACCACGGCGGGCCTGTCGCCCTGTGCCTGTGCGCTTGCTCCGCAAGCTCCAAGAGTCGCGGCGAACAGGATTGCGGCGGAAATCGACAAGTTTTTCATGAGACCCTCGATCACATCCCCAGAATTCTTCCGATCTCCGCGATGTATTGGCTCGCTTTCAGGCCGTCGGCGACGATCGTTTCCAGCCCGTTCTCGATGGTCTGGCGCATGCCGTGCAATCCCTCTCTGACCCAGTGGTGCCGGCGGATCGGCGAATTGAGCACGTTCTTGAGAGTTTCCACCTCGTCCCTCAACAGCTGCACGTCGCGGGACCCGCTTTGGACTTTCGCGAGATCCCGTTCCAGGGCGTCGATGAGCTGCGCCACTTTTTCGAGATCGATTTTCTTCGGCTCTTCGTCCCTTGAGTCGTTCCTGGCCATTGGCAACACCTCCGATACGGGCCCAATCCGCCCGCTTCTCACTTCACGAGCAGCACCGGGATGGGCGAGATGTTCACCACCCGGTTGGCGCAGGAACCGAGCAGCAGGCTGGCCGCGGCGCTCATCCCGCGGGTGCCGATCATGATGAGATCGCACCGGGCGAGCCGCGCCTGCCTGATGATGGTCTCGGCAACGGGTCCCACGAGGATATGCGCGGAATACTTGATCCCTTTCGCGTCGAGGAGCTTCCTCGCCCTGGACAGGGCCGCCTTTCCCTCCCTGTCGTAGTAGCGCCTGACCTGGCCCGCGCCGACCACGGCACCCATCCCGCGAATGCTGGGTACGGGCAGACGCACGTTGACCAGCTCGACCGCCGGCTTCTCGCGATACCAGTCCGCGTGGTCTATCAGGGTCTTGACGGCCTTGAGCGAGTGCTTGGAGCCGTCGACCGCGAGCAGAATTTTCATCGAAGATTTCCTGGAAGTTGGGGATCCTCGGGATCCGACGGTGCATATCTTATCCCCCCTTGCGAACGTTGCACTGACGGAACAGTACGTGTTTGACCTAGGTCAATCAATGCAGACCGAACAGCCAGAAGTAGCCGCTGTTATAAAAAACGTGAAGGGCTATCGGGCTGACGAGCGAAGAGTGGCGGTCGCGGAAATAACCGAATACGACAGACGGAAGAAAAGTGGCGACACTCCAGAGAAGCGAATGGGAAAAAAGGTGCAGAGCGGCAAATACGGCGCTCGTTGCGATGTTGGCAAGAGAGAAGCCGCGCCAATTCGCACCGCCTCGGGGATAACGCAGCAGAAACGTTTGGAGCCCGCCCCGAAAAACAATCTCTTCGAGTATTGGATAGACAAATGCCGGGATTGCGAAGCCCAGCGGCTCACGCAGGATCCACGATAAATCGAGCGGCGGGGAATTCCACCACCACAGACCGGCCCAAAAAGCCGGGGCGGCCACGAAGGCCGCCCCGAGGTGTGCGTCACGCCAAATGACTATGTTCGTCTGCGCCGCCACAACGCCATTGTGGCGAGGACGAGCAAGGCTGGCAACGAAGGATCGGGCTTCCCGTCCGTGCCAATCGTGCATCCGCCGCCGCCACCGCCGCCACTGCTGCCTCCACCACCCCCTCCACCACCGCCGCCGCCGGGATTGGGACTCCCCGCGACCGCAAACGCGGCGGTAACCGCTTTGGCGGAATCCATCGTGACCGCGCACGGATTGCCCTGTCCCGCGCAGGCGCCGGACCAGGTGTCAAAAACGCTGCCTTGAGATGGGATGGCAGTTAGGCTCACCACGACATTCGGGTTATAGGGCTCCGAACAGTCAGCGCCGCAGTTGATTCCGGCGGGGCTTGAGGTCACCGAGCCAGCCCCTGTTCCCGACATCGCAACCGTCAACACCGGTTTCAGCGTGAAGGTCGCCGTCACCGACTTGGCCGCATCCATCGTCACGTTGCAGGTGACCGACGAGCCGCTGCATGCGCCCGTCCATCCGGAAAAAACGGAAGCGGCCGACGGCGTTGCGGTCAACGTAACCACCGTGTTGAGGTTGTACGGCTCGGAGCAGTCCGCGCCGCAGGCAATCCCCGCCGGGCTGGAAGTCACCGTGCCGATTCCGGTGCCCGCAGTCGTGACCGCCAGCAATCGCGTCGGCACGACCGTGGTTGTAAAAGTCGCGGTGACCGACTTCGCAAGGTCCATCGTCACGTCGCAAGTAGGCGACGCGCCGCTGCACGCGCCCGACCAATTGGAGAAGACTGAGTTCGCTCCAGGCGTCGCCGTAAGAGTCACAACCGTGCCGGGGTTGTATGGCTCGGAGCAGTCGGCGCCGCATTGGATACCTCCGGGGCTTGAGACAACCGTGCCCGTTCCGCTACCTGTCAGGGAAACCGATAGCAAGACTGGGGTTGGGCTGCCAAATTGTGCAGCTACCGCTGTATATTTCTGTACGGAAACGGTGCAGGGATTTGCCTGTCCCGCGCATGCGCCGAACCAACGTACAAAGATTTGTCCCTCGGCCGGCGTTGCCGCCAGGCTAACCACCATGCCCTTCGGATACAACTCGATACAGTCGGTTCCGCAATTGATGCCTGGAGCGGTCGAGCTGATCGTCCCTGCGCCGCGAACCTGCGCCGTCAAATATGCATGGTTGGGGAGATTCTTTCCGGTTTCATAGTAACCGCGGTGTTGCGGCCCCTCCATGAACTGTCCCCACTCGATCGGCCCATGGGGTGTAGGTCCGCCCAGGCCATAGACCCAGATCTTGTTGTAGAAGCCGGGTATGCCTTGCCAGAAATCGGACGCAACGACGATTTCGTTTCGTCCGTCGTTGTCGACGTCAGCTATTACCGGAACCATCGCAATCCCATTTGCTGAAAGCTCGTCGATTCTCTTCGGAAAACCGGAGACGTATGTCCCGTCTTGCTTCAACACGTGAAGCGCGCCGAAAGCCACGAGCACAACCTCGGGCATCCCGTCCCCGTCGACATCGCCCACAACCGGGCTCGAAATGGGATCGCCCGAACGTGTAGGATTACTCAGTGCCACGGGCCACCCGCTGAGCGGTGTACCGAATCCGTTCACAACCCGCACATTACCGTCAAAGATGGTGAAATCGTCCGAGGCGATGTAAACAATCTCGGGTATTCCATCTTGGTTGAGATCAGCGAGCGCCCCTCCTAGGGGCTGACCGGCGATGGGTATCGAGCGCTTGACGGTTCCGTCGGCTCTGAATTGCACGATATTCCATGGCGCCCCGAACGAGCTCGTTGCGCGCGCCAGCCCTACGATTTCCATTTGCCCATCGCCGTCCACGTCGCCGACCCCGATTAGAAAGATGTCGCCTGGGCTCGAAACAGGGAATCCGCTGACTGGACTTCCGTCGGAATGAAATGCAAACACGCTGGTGCCCGCGTTGCTGAATGACGTGGTAATCAACTCCGGACGACCGTCAGAGTCGATGTCAGCTGCCAGCGGGGTCGTGAGGAGCTGGCTCGAGGCTGCCGTAAACGTAGGCACGGGAAATCCTGGCAAATCCGTCCCATCGCTCCGATACCCATGCAAGGAAAAATCCTCTCCGTCGGCGAAGACCTCATCCGTTCCATCGCCGTCTATGTCTACCAGCGTCGGCATGCTCCCCACGTAGTTGACGAATTTCGGCCAGCCATTGAGCAACACCCCGGATCCGCTATACGCTTCGATTGTCCCCGGAGAATCCGCGCGTCCTGCGACTACCTCGAGCCGGTCGCCGGCCCCGACGAGGTTGCCCAGTGCGAGCAAGCCCACCCCTCCGTCGATAAGGCCCACCGGCCACCCCGCTGCGACCGCGCCATTCGCCTTCCACGCGTAAATGGGTCCGCCTGCAAGACCCGGAGCGAGGATCTCCAGATCGGGCGAGGCGTCGATATTCCCCACGACGAGGTTCGGAGAGCCGGCGAAAAATCCCGGGAGGTGAAGGGACTTCACGGGAAAACCCGCGCGCAAATGCGGGTCGACGTTGACCGTGACGGTGTCACTGACGGTTCCGCTGCCGGGAAGAGGCGAGGTCCCCAGGAACGTCAGGGTGTACGTACCGCCGGCCGTCGGGGTCCACGTGTTCGAGTAGATGCCATCTCCCGCGACGCGATCGCTGCCGAGTCCATCATCCGACAAAGTGACGGTCACGTCGCCGGGAGAGATAGTTACCGAGACAGCGCCGTTCGGATTCGCGCACTGGATATTCAGAACAGCCAGCGTCAATGGCTCCCCGACATGGTGGTACTTTATGGTCGGCATCCCCGCGCCCGGGACTGGAATGCCGATGCGCTCGCGCGTTCGCGGTTGAACGCGTCGCGTAATGGAGGAGTTGTTGCACGTCAAAGCTCCATTGGCATTGAGCCGGCGGCCCGATATGGTCGTGAAATCCGAGCCTAATTGCGGGGCACTAAACGGTTTTACATCGCCGCCTGCCAGGATCAGATTCTTCGTGGCCCGCCAATCGAGATTGCTGTTGGCCGACTTCAAAAGCGCGATCGCGCCCGTGACGTGCGGCGTCGCCATCGAAGTGCCTGAGAGCACGCCGTAGGAATTTCCGGGCAAGGTGCTCAAAATCTGATTTCCGGGCGCACCGAGGTGGACGGTCTGCCTTCCGTAGTTGGAGAAGCGAGCGCGGGTGTCGTCATCTCCGGTCGCCCCGACGCAGATCACGTTGGGCAGGTAGTGCGCACAGGGATAGAGAGCGGAGTCTTGGTAAAACGGCACATCGGGCATCTCTTCGCCGTCGTTTCCAGCCGCTGCAACAAACAGTATGCCGCGCTGCATCTGCGCGTCTATGGCGTCGGACAGTGCCTGCGAAAAGCTGCCGCCGCCCCAGGAATTGTTGGTCGCAACGATATTGACGCCGCGATCCTTCATCGCGGCAACGTAGTCGAGACAGGCAATGGCGTCGGAGAGGAAACCAGATCCGGTCGCGTCGAGGAATTTGCACGGCAGAATTTTGACGTTCCAGGCGACGCCGGCGACGCCGATCCCGTTGTTGCCCACCGCGCCTATGATCCCGGCCACGTGCGTCCCGTGACCGTGGTCGTCCATGGGATCGGAGTCTCCGTTGACGGCATCGATGCCGTGACAATCGTCGATATGGCCGTTGCCGTCGTCGTCGACGCCGTTGTTGTTGCAGTCGGCCGTGTTTTGAAAGATGTTCGCCGCAAGATCCTGGTGGTTGTAGTCGACACCGGTGTCGATCACCGCAACGACGACGTCGTTGCTCCCCGTCGTGATATCCCAGGCCTCGGGGGCGTCGATATCCGCGTCGACGGGGAAACCGGTTTGGCCGGTGTTGTTGAACCCCACCTGGCTGGGAAAGCTGGGATCGTTCGGAATCGCATTGATGCTGACGATGTAGTTGGGCTCGACGTATGCCACATCCGGATGCTTGAGGTAGGTGGCCATCGCCTGATGTGCCTGCACCCCGAGCGCAAGCTTCACGTGATGCAGGCCAGGGATCGATCGATAAGCGCGTGCGGATCGGAGTGAGACCTGAGAAAGAGCACTCATGCTGCTCGCCCGGGTAGCCTGCGGCTTGAATTTGACCAGGAGCTCGCCAGGAACGGCGCGGGGCATCCGCGCTCGTGCCGCGTCGGGTTGCGCAGAGCGATACGTTATGGAGCCGTTCGGCTCGCGGGTGATGAACGCGCTAGAAGTCGGGCCTGGCGTGACCTGAGCGTTGCCCGCAATTTGTGTCGCGTCCCTGCCGGAAGATTTCGGCGTCGTGGACTTCCCGGACTCGGGGGAACAGGCCGCCAGACCGGCGGCGGTCGCCACGACGAACGAAAGATAAATTACCCTCCAGAACAAGAGGCCCCCCTCCCCGCGCACCCTTTCAGCGAAATTCCGAGGCTGAAAGGGTCTTTTCTAAGTTTGTTGACGGGGTGTTACCGCGAATAATGCTCTGGACGCACGAAGCGGGTCAAGAGGGGGCGTGTTCAGTCGCGTTTCAGGGAGCGAAGCCGCTTCGCCGCATCCCGCTTTAGCGCGGCCGTGCCGAATTTGAAGCGGGTTGTGGAATGCGCTTGCTCTTCGCGCTGTTTACTACTCTTGCGGCGTACGCCCGAGGCGGTTTTCCGCCGGCCTCCAGGCAGGCCCGCAGCCTCGAAGCTCGCCGCGATCTCCTCCATCTCGCCGATCCAGCGCCAGGCCTTGCGCGCCTGCGCGGTAACGACCTCGGAGCGCTTCGGCAGCTCGGGCTGCGAGCGTTTCCATTCCTCGAGCAGCGCAGCCTCGACCCCTTCGTGTGTCGCGAGCGCGCGGATCGCGGCGAGAAGCGCAGTCGCGCCTTTGCTCCAGGCCGCATAGCAGGCCTTCAGCGCGGAGGCCGCGCCCGCGGCGCCTTCGAGTGGAATCGCTTCGAGGTTGCTGCCCGCGAACACAGCCGCGACGTCCCTGGCGCGCCCACCCGACAGATAGATGCGCGAGCTCACTCCTGGAATCGGCGGGGGACCGATGATGCCGCCATCGACGAACGTCGCCTCGGCAGCTTCGACCACGCGGCCGATAGTGCGTACCGTCGCGGGCGAGATCGCGTTCGCGTCGATATAGACGCCGCTGAACCCGTGGCCGGCAACCTCGCGGGCGAGCGCAAGCGCGCCGTGCGGCGGACACACCGACAGCACGATGTCGGCCACGCCGAGCGCGCGCTCGAGCACGCCGAGATCTTCGAGCCCCGCCGCATTGGCGCGGGAGCGCGTCGCCGCGCTGCGGCCGGCCGACGCCCACACGACCCGCAGGCCGAGTCCGCCGAGGCAGGCGCCGATTGCGGAGCCCATTTCGCCGGGATGGAGCAGCGCGACCGTTTTCATCGCCATGGGATCGCCGCCCGAGTCAATGTCCCGGCGTGATGATCTGGATATGGTGGCGGCTCACGTTGAGAAAGGGCGCCTTCATGACCTTGCGGTCTCCGAGCTCCCAGACCTCGGCCTCGGTCACCGCGATGAAATCCTTCGCCTCGACCATGTAGTCGGTCACCCGCGCTCCGGGCATCAGCTCGATGTAACCCTTGATGCGGTACGTTCCGGTCAGGATGGTAACCTTGGTCTTGTTGGGATCCGCCATAGTCTTGCTCCCAGGGTGGACGCGGGCGAGTTGAGCGCTTGGAGTTTAGCATGCGCGTCCCGCCGAGACGGGGCGCTATAATCCGCCGCCTGGGACTTGAGCAAGTTTGAAAAGTGAAAACCTACCGGTACAACGTCACTGTACATTGGGGCGATACCGACCCCGCGAGGATCGTTTTCTACCCGAACTACTTCGAGTGGTTCGACCAGAGCACGCGGCTCCTTTTCGACTCCGTGGGCCTGGATTGGGATTCGCTCGGGAAAAAATACGGCATCATGGGGCTGCCGATCGTCGAGGCCAAGGCGCGCTTCCTCGCGCCCTGCAAGTTCCGCGACGACATCGTGATCGAGTCCCACGTCGGCAAGTGGAACGACAAGACGTTCGAGGTCAGCCATGCCGTCGTAAACCGCGGCGTGCGCGCAGTCGAAGGCTACGAGATCCGCGTCTGGGCGCACCGCCATCCCGAACACCCGGACCGCCTGAAGGCGATGCCGATACCGGCCGAGATCAAGGCGGCGTTCGAGTAGCGATGGCGAAGACGATCATCACTTCACCCGGCGCTCCGACGACCGGCTTCACCGACAAGGGCACGCCCTCGCCGCTCGCGCAGGCGATCCGCGCTGGAAATCTGCTTTTCGTATCGGGCCAGGGGCCGCTCGATCCGAAGACACGCGAGCTGGTGAGCGCCGACATCCGCGAGCAGACGAAACAGACGCTCGCCAATCTTCGCAGCGTGCTTGCGGCGGCGGCATTGGATTTCTCTCACGTGGTCAACATGCGCGTCGTGCTGAGGAACACCGAGGACTTCCCTGGGTTCAACGAGGCCTTCCGGGAGTTCCTTCAGGGCGAAAAGGTCACGCGCACCTGCATCGGCGCGACGCCGCACCGCAAAGGCGTCAACGTCGAGATCGACTGCGTGGCGTCTTTCGAATAGTTACTCCGCTTTGATGTTCGCGGCCTTCACCACCGGGCCGTACTTCGCGATCTCGCGCCGGATCCACTCCGCCATCTGCGCCGAGGTGTTGCCGATCGGCTCGACTCCCATGGCGTCGAGCGTCTCGCGGACCTCCGGCAGCCTCACGATGCGCACGACCTCGGCGTTGAGCTTCGATGCGACCTCGCCCGGCGTGCCCGCCGGCGCGAATACGCCGATCCACAGGACCATTTCGTAGCCCGGCACCGTCTCCGCCAACGCGGGGACTTCGGGCATCGAGGCTGAGCGCTTCGCCGAGGTCACGCCGAGCGGCTTCACTCTCCCCGCCTTGATC
>VBCJ01000444.1:0-1911 GCA_005884335.1 Betaproteobacteria bacterium
ACGTCAGTCGCGGAATCGCATTCGCGTCCCTCGGCAGCTCGTCGATCCCCATCCCCTGGTGCGCCACACGGCGGAGATGCTCCGATCGGCGAGGCCGGGTCTCTACGGGACTGTCAACGCCCGGCGGGAGAAGTGTCTCGATCTTCGCGTCGGGCCGCGAAGTCTCGAGCGCGCGCTCCGGATCATGGACGCTCTCGTCAAGGCGCTCGAACGCAGAGGGTTCCGCGTCACCATTTCCACGGCGGAGAAACCAGAAACGACGGTCGAGATCTTCGGTCAGCGGTTGACGATCGCGCTCGACGAGCGGATCAAGCGGACCGAGCACGCACTGAAGGACGGCGAGCGCTTTGGACCGAAGTGGGGCTATGTGCCCTCGGGTCAACTCAGGCTCAAGATCGACGAGTGGGTCGTTGGCAGTGCCCGCAAGACCTGGTCTGACGGCGACCGCGCGCGGGTCGAGCGACAGCTCAACGGTGTGATCGTGGGACTCGTCGTCATCGCCGTCGCGAAGCGGGCATGCCAGCAGGAGCGCGAGCGTGAGGAGGCGGCTCGCCAGGAGGCCGAACGCCAGCGGGCTCTCGCCGAGCAGGCCCGGCGTGAAGAGGAAGAGCGCCGGCGCGTCCTGGAGCATCAGGCAGAATCTTGGGACAAGAGCCGGCGCCTCCGGGCCTTCATCGACGAGGTCGAGCGACGCGCGAACGCGAAAGGAGTGTCGGTCGCAGCGGACAGCGAGCTCGGCGCCTGGATCGCCTGGGCGCGTCAGCACGCCGACCGCCTTGATCCACTGAGAGCTGACGCAGATATCGACGAGCCGAGAACTCAGACCGCCGCTGTGGGCGGCGAGACGTCCATGAGCTCGAGCTGACATGATCAGAGAGAACCGAAGCCCGCCGTGAAGACGCGGAAGAGTCGGTAGACGTGAATTCTTCGGTCCTCGCTGTGGATGCGCTTCTCCTCGGCGAGGACGCGGCTCACCGGCCCCGCATATTCGTCGGTGAACCTCGTTAGAAACGCCCTGATGACCTCGCGGGACTTCGGGCGCGCGAGGCGGGCGGCGTCGACGCCCAGGAGGTACGCGCCAGCCTCCTCGAACGCGATCGGGGCATCGTCCACGGTCGCGCCCACAAGCTCAAAGCGGCGACCATCATCCTCTTCGTATCGTTCGAACGCGTCGACAAGGTCCGCCAGATCTTTGCTCCGCTCATGCGGGCGATCCTGATAGGCGACGATCTTCAGGATAACAAGCGCTGGCGCCGTCACGACCCGGACCCTGAGTTCCGGAGCGATCTCGCGCTCGACCGCGGCGGCAAACGCTTCTTCCAGCCCCAACGCACTCATCACCATGCCATTCGGCCACATGATCGTGTCGTCGGTGATCACGCCCTCGCCGTACGGGACGAGATCCACTTCCGCGCCCTGGGGCGAAACGAAGTGGTGGGCTTCAGCGCGTGCAAAGCCGAGCGCCTTCAGACGCTCGGCCAACCGCTCGAAGGCTTCCCAGGTCGGCGCCCGCACGACGGCGTCGATATCTCTGGTGACACGCCAGGTCTGACCCGCGACGAGAATCCATGGAGCACGCGCCCCGACGATGACGAAGGGCAATCCCTCATCGCTCAACACCGCTGATACCATCCGCACGGCCTCGACGTCCTGAGGTCTAAGCGTCACTGATGTTCGGGCGTAGATATTGGTCGTAGATCAGCCTGGCCGTTTCGACTTCCCGCTCTCGGCCCTGGAAGAGGAGTTCCGCGTAGACCAGCAACGGGTGAGCCACGCGTGCTCCGCCCTTTTCGAGGGTTCGTTTTACCGTGGCTGGCCAGAACATCCTGAGCAGGGTGATCGGGCCGTCGACCGAGGGAAGCCAACGGAGCGCTGCAGCACGCGTCGAACTCCACGGATCGACGAAGAGGG
>VBCJ01000444.1:1997-3459 GCA_005884335.1 Betaproteobacteria bacterium
AGCTCGCGTTTCCTGCGGAGGATTCGCCGCTTGCGCCGGCGCTGCATCTCCAGGAACCCACGTCGCTTGAGCTCCAGGGCCACGCGACCGACGGTTCCCAGGGACACTGCGGCCTGCTCAGCCAGCTCTCGATAGGCTGGGACGTCCGCGCCTGGCTCGGCGAGCAGCGCGAAAAGAACTCGGAGGCCGTTAGGTGTCGAGAGGAAGCTGGCTGTGGCTTCAGCGACACGCGTCGGCTTCATGCCCTTGACGTGAACGTAGAGCTTTCCCGGCCAACGAACGAGCATGTTGCCGGCAGCGTCGACGAAGTCGACCTGTGCCTGCTCAAAGCGATCGATCAGGGAGCCCGGAACGAAATCGGTCAGAAGCAGGCGTCGAGTCCCCGCCTTTGGCGGGTGGGCGGCACTCACCAGCGCATGCTCGAGCCGCGGCCTGTTGAGAGTTCGCTTGACTTCGCAGAGGTACTGGAACCGACCGGAATCGGTTGTCAGGACGAGGAGGCCGTCGGCAGGACCGGGTCGGAGCTCGACCGTGCGGACCGTCCCCAGGGCCCTGAGGCGGGCGAGACACTCGTCCACGATCGGCCGCTCGCGCCCCATGGAACCAGCCTAGCATACGTTCCATATTTTGGCACGTTCCATTTTATGGAACAAGGCGTTTTACTGGAACACCTTTGCCCGGCCGTTGAAGCCCGGCCGCCAGCCGCGTGGTGGGCAGACTGCTCTCGCGCTACCGTACCCGGCAGTATAACCGTTCCAGACCCGCCAATCTCGCCCCGTCCGGGCTCACTCCTGACCCGGCTCGTGAGCCCATTTCGCCCGCACCGGACGCCGCCTTGCGCCACTAGGCTGGCGGTCATTGGCGCTTCACGAACCTTCCGACGAACAGCGGCTCGGGCCTCGGCGCGTGCAATTGACGCTGCCCGGCGCGCGGACATGGCGAACGGATTTGTAATCGCCTATCAGCCGTTCAGACCTGGTCGTATCCGGCGCTCGCCGCAGAACATCCCCGATCATTGACGTGAGCCCATTTCGGCCTTCCAAAGCCTCCGCCCCGTTCCCGAGGTTGCCCGCGGAGCGGCTAGCGGTGTCGGGCGCGCCCGAACGAGAACGTTTGGTGACACGTGGAGCGGAGGTGGCGGGTGGTGGACGGCGAAAGATCTTCTCAGGACCAGAACGAATCGACGGACCCAGCCGACAACGTGCTTCCTGGTTCGAAGCGCGAGGCACGATCCCGTTTGCATTCTGACGGAAATGCCCCGAGCGCGCCACCATGGCGCAGTCGAGGCACCGACAGCAACCTGTCGTCTGCTTCGACGGGTAGTCGACAGGTTGCTGCACCTTACCCCTCCCTGCCGATCGATGCCATCCGAAATCTCTTAGCCATCATGGCACCGCTGAAGGTGGCCTATGACCAGTCCCCGCGAGAGCGACCTCCACCGTGAACATCTCGTGACCATCCT
>VBCJ01000288.1 GCA_005884335.1 Betaproteobacteria bacterium
CACCTTGTGCAAGCATTGCAAGGAAAAAATCGCCTACGAACCGGGGCGCGAAGGCGACCTGGGCTGGGAGGAGTTCGTCGCGCCCTGGAAGGCGAAACGTCCGGCGCACATCTACCGGCCGGTGGGTTGCCTCGAATGCCGCAACACCGGCTACACCGGCCGCATCGGCCTGTACGAGATCCTGCTGCTTTCCCCGGAGGCGAATCGGCTGGTCACCGCCGAGGCAGACGTCGCCAAGATCCGGGACCAGGCCTACAAGGAAGGCATGAAGCCGCTGCGCATAAGCGGCGCGATGAAAGTCGCGATGGGATTGACGACGCTCGAAGAAGTGCTCAAGGTCGCGCCCCCGCCCGGAAAAGCTTAGCCCTCGTTGTCATTTCTCGGAGGTGCACGCCCACACGGCGATCTTGCAGTTATCGCCGCATTTTCTGAGCGCTTTGGCTTCGGCGATCTCGCGCGAGGCGCCCGTGTCGGAGGCGACGCGCTTCGGCCTCGCGGCGACGGCGCCGCAGCTATCGCGGAAGGTCCGGAGCAGATCGCAATTCGTGCCGCAAATGCGAAAGGCTTCCGCCTCGGCATCGCGCTTGGTCTTCCGGTCCACGGCGTAGCCATAGGCGCCGGTCTTGGTGCTGTAGGCGATCGAGCCCCAAAGCTGCCTCTTGCCGTAACGCGCGGCGGCGGCGTCGACCGAAAAAAGGACGAATGTGACGAGCAGTCCGACGACGGTGATCCGTTGCATGGCTGGACCTATTTGACGAGAGCGCGCATCGCGCGCTCCAGTCCCTGGATGGTGGTGGGATACATGCGTCCTCCCATGATTTCCTTGAGTATGCCGATCGACTGGCGGTAGGGCCAGATCTCCTCCGGTTCGGGATTGAGCCAGACCGCCCTGGGGTACAGCTCCAGCATGCGCTTCAGCCACACCGCGCCCGCTTCGTCGTTGGAGTATTCGATCGAGCCGCCCGGCTGCAGGATCTCGTAGGGACTCATGGTCGCGTCCCCAACGAAGACGAGCTTATAGTCGTGCCCGTACTTGTGCATGATGTCGAAGGTCCGGGTGCGCTCGGAGTGCCTGCGGCGGTTGTCCTTCCACACGTAGTCGTAGAGACAATTGTGAAAGTAGAAATATTCCAGGTGCTTGAACTCGGTCTTCGCCGCCGAGAAGAGCTCCTCGCACAGCTTCACGTGGTCGTCCATCGAGCCGCCGATGTCGAGGAACATCAGCACCTTGACGGCGTTGTGGCGCTCCGGGCGCATGCTGAGGTCGAGAACCCCGGCGTTGCGCGCGGTCTTGTCGATGGTGGTGTCGAGGTCGAGCTCCTCGGGCGCGCCTTCGCGCGCGAACTTGCGCAGGCGCCTCAACGCCACCTTGATGTTGCGCGTGCCCAGCTCCACCGAGTCGTCCAGGTTGCGGTACTCGCGCGCATCCCACACCTTCACTGCGCTCCGGTTGCGCGATTTGTCCTGGCCGATGCGCACGCCCTCCGGGTTGTAGCCGTAGGCACCGAAGGGCGAGGTGCCCGCGGTGCCGATCCACTTGCTGCCGCCCTGGTGCCGGCCTTTTTGCTCCTCCAGCCGTTTTTTAAGCGTCTCCATGAGCTTTTCCCAGCCGCCCATCGCTTCGATCATCGCCTTCTCTTCGGGGGAAAGATTCAGCTCGGCCTGCTTGAGCAGCCATTCGAGCGGCACGTCGAACTCGACCCCGGCGACCGACTCGATGCCCTTGAAGTACTCGCCGAAGGCGCGGTCGAACTTGTCGAAATTCTGCTCGTCCTTCACCAGCGTGGTGCGAGACAGATAGTAGAACTCGTCGATCGAGGGCGAGATGACGTCCTTCTGCATCGCCTCGAGCAGCGTCAGCCACTCCTTGATCGAGACCGGCAGCCGGGTCGATTTGAGCTTGAGGAAAAAGCCGGTCAGCATGATCCGGCTCTCAATCGTCCATTGACGGACTCGCTGCGGACCTGAACGAGCGCGGCTCCTTCATCGGCCGCTTTTCGATGACCACTACGCTGTCGTAGAAATGCATCGAATGCGTCGTCCGCGTGAATTCGTCGACCGGCAGCGCGGGCTGCCCTTCGGAATGCCAGGCGGAGAGCTTGTCCACGAGCGCTTTGCTGTACTCGAGAAAAGTGCCCGGCCGCCGGTGGCCTCCGCCATATGACGGCCAAAGCGAGGTATGCATGTCCTCGCACAGATAGATGCCGTTCGGCTGAACGCTCGGGTACAGCTCCTCGAAGGTGGCGATCTGTTGCGTCATCATGTGCCCGCCGTCATCGATCAGGATATCGATATGCGGAACGCGCTCCCGTATCGCGGCGAGGAAAGACCGGTCGGCCTGATCACCGATCATGATGGTGGTCGCGTCATCCTGGAATTGCAGGCAACGGGTATCGATGTCGATGCCGACGAGGCGAGTGCCGGGTCCGAAGTAATGGTGCCACATTTGCAGCGATCCTCCGCGTTCGACCCCGATCTCGACCACCACCGGTGACCGTCCACGGAATCCGGCGAAGTGTCGATGATAGATCTCGAAATAGTTATCCCATTTGGTCATGACCCGGCCGGGATTGTTATAAAAATATTCCGCCAGCGGATTGGCTTCGCCGGTTTGCAGGGTCGCGGTTTCGGGCGCCCGGGTACCGCCCCGGAACAGGCGCGGCAGGTTACGTAGTAATTTGCCGAGCATGGGACGCAGGTAGAATGAATTAAGCGGTGAAAGGGTTGGTCTTCAGCGGTTGCTGCGCGACATGAACAGCAGTTTCTCGAATAGATGCACGTCCTGTTCGTTCTTGAGTAGCGCGCCGTGCAGCGGCGGGATGATGGTCTTGCGGTCCTTCGCCCTCAGGGCGTCGGGCGGGATGTCCTCGGCGAGCAGGAGCTTCAGCCAGTCGAGCAGCTCGGAGGTCGAGGGCTTCTTTTTGAGGCCGGGCACTTCGCGCACCTCGAAGAACACCTCGAGCGCTTCGCGAAGCAGCGATTTCTTGAGCCCCGGAAAGTGCACTTCCACGATCTTCTCCATCGTTTCCCTGTCGGGGAAGCGGATGTAGTGGAAGAAACAACGCCGCAGAAAGGCGTCGGGCAGCTCTTTTTCGTTGTTCGAGGTGATGAAGACGATGGGGCGCTGCGTCGCCTTGATGAGCTCCCGCGTCTCGTACACGAAGAACTCCATGCGGTCGAGCTCGCGCAAAAGGTCGTTGGGAAACTCGATGTCGGCCTTGTCGATCTCGTCGATGAGGAGCACGACCGGCGTCTCGGAAGTGAACGCCTGCCACAGCATGCCGCGGACGATGTAGTTGCGGATCTCGCGCACGCGGGGGTCGCCAAGCTGGGAATCGCGCAGGCGGCTCACCGCGTCGTACTCGTACAGGCCCTGCTGCGCCTTGGTCGTGGATTTGATGTGCCATTCGAGGAGCGGCAGCCCGAGCGCCCTGGCCACTTCGACGGCGAGCATGGTCTTGCCGGTGCCCGGCTCGCCTTTTACCAGCAGCGGGCGCTCGAGCGTGATCGCCGCGTTGACCGCGAGCGTGAGGTCGTCGGTGGAGACGTAAGCTTCAGAACCTTTGAATCGCATCAGTCTGCCTTCGAATCGGGTTGCGCCTCATTGTATACAATCGTACGGTGCGTGCATTGTTTCCGCCGCTGCTGTGCGTCGCCGTCTCCGCCGGAGCGGCGACTGTCGCCATCGACGTGGGGCACTTCATCGAGGAGCCGGGCGCGACCAGCGCGCGCGGGCGCCCCGAGCTCGACTTCAACCGGGAGCTCGCGGCCGATATCGAGTCCGCCGCGCGAAGCCGGGGAGTGGGAACCCTGCTTATCGGCGCGGACGGTTTCGCGTCCCGGCTCACGCAGCGGACTGCCGACGCGGCCGGCGCGGATTTTTTCCTCTCGGTGCACCACGACTCGGTGCAGCCGCATTTCCTCGAAACCTGGGAATTCGACCGCGTGGAGCGTCTGTTCAGCGACCGCTATTCCGGGTTTTCCCTGTTCGTTTCGCGCAAGAACCGCGCGCTCGCGCGCAGTCTCGCCTGCGCCTCCGCGATGGGGGAGGCGCTGCGCGGCGCCGGTTTCTCGCCTTCGCTCTATCACGCCGATCCGATTCCGGGGGAGAACAAGCCGTTTGCCGACCGCAGGAACGGCGTGCACTACTACGACAATCTCGTCGTGCTCAAGACCGCTGGAACTCCCGCCGTGCTCCTCGAAGCGGGCGTGATCGTCAACCGCGACGAGGAGCTGAAGGTGCAATCGGAGGAAGTACGCAGGCGAATCGCCGCCGCGGTGGCGGATGGACTGCACCGGTGCCTTCCCGGAAGAAGGACGAATGCCGGTGCGGTGCAATAGCGTTCTTTGACCCCGGCGGAGGCCACCGTATAGAATGGTCCGGCTCCTTCGCCGAGAACCTCCTGAAGGCGCTGCGCGACTACAAGTCCGGCGCGCGCAAGAACCCTATCATGGGCGGGCAAGTCGGCAGCCTCAACTCGCAGGACATGGCCGATATCGCGGCGTTTTATTCGCGCCAAAAAGGTTCGCTGCACGTCATTCGCTGAAGCTCCGCGACCTTCAGGCTTTCGTTTTTTTCCGAAATTCGCACAGATCCCGGATGACGCAGGCGGGGCAGGCGGGTTTTCTCGCCTTGCAGACGTAGCGCCCGTGCAGGATCAGCCAGTGGTGCGCGTCCTTGCGGAAGCCCTCGGGAACGAACTTGAGGAGCTTGTCCTCGACCTCCCGCACGTCCCTGCCCGGCGCGAGGCCGGTGCGGTTGGCGACTCGAAAGATGTGCGTGTCCACCGCAATGGTCGGATGGCCGAAGGCGGTGTTGAGGATCACGTTGGCGGTTTTCCTGCCGACTCCGGGGAGCGCCTCGAGCGCCTCGCGCGACTCGGGCACCTTGCCGCCGTGGCGCTCGACGAGCAGCCGGCAGGTCTCGAGGATGTGCTTCGCCTTGGAACGATACAGGCCGATCGTGCGGATATGCTCGATCAATCCCTCCATGCCGAGAGCGAGCAGGGCCTGCGGGGTATTGGCCACCCGATAGAGCTTTTCGGTCGCAAGATTCACGCTCTTGTCGGTGGCCTGCGCGGAGAGCACGACCGACACCAATAGCTCGAAGGGCGTCCGGTATGCGAGCTCGGTCGTCGGATGGGGATTGGCCGAGCGCAGCCGCTCGAAGATCTTCCGGCGCTTTTGCGGATTCACGCCCGCCGCCTTCGCGCCCGTGCGCGTTCGATCGCTGCCTGGATGATCGCGCGCTTTTTCTCCGCGTCGGGATCTTCTTTCGCCTTGAGCGCCCGCGCCGCCAGGCGCTCGGCGCGTTCCCGGCGCTCGCGCTCGTGCCGCGACCGGCGCCGCTCGAAGCGCTCGCGGGCGGCGCGCGCCCGGGCCGGGTCCCAGGTCGCATCGGCGCCCGACGCGGGCACCATCTCGATGCAGTCGACGGGGCAGGGCGCAACGCACAGGTCGCAACCGGAACAAAGCTCGGTCACGACCGTGTGCATCAGCTTCGGCGCCCCGACGATTGCATCGACCGGGCAGGCCTGGATGCACAGAGTGCATCCGATGCAGCGCGCTTCGTCGATCAGCGCGACGCGGCGCGGCTGCTCGATGCCGTTCTCAGGATTGAGGGGCCGGACTTCGCGTCCGAGCAGCGCCGCCAGCTCGCGGATGACGGCGATCCGCTCGGTGATCCTGCTCATCGAACCCGTCCCTGGGAGGCCAGGCCGCGCACGATTTCGCCGACGAGTCCCGGCCCCCGGTACACGAGAGCGGTATAAAGCTGGACGAGGTCTGCGCCGGCGTCCAGCTTTTCGCGAGCGTCGGCCGCGCTCGCGATGCCGCCTACCCCGATGATCGCGACGCTCGCGGGCAGTGCGCGCCGCAGTTTGCCTACCACGGCGGTCGCGAGCGCCTTGAGCGGCGCACCGGAAAGGCCGCCCGGCTCGCGGCTCGCGGGAAGGTGCCCGACACCTTCGCGGGACACGGTGGTGTTGGTCGCGATGACAGCGTCGATACCGCGGGCGGCGACGCGGTCCGCGATCATTTCGATTCCGGCGTCGTTCATGTCGGGAGCGATCTTTACGGCCAGCGGAACGCGGTTGCCGTAGCGTTTCGCCAGCGCGTCGCGCTCCGTCGCGAGCGCAGCGATGAGGTCGTCGAAATTATCCGGACCTTGCAGCGCCCGCAGGTCTGTGGTGTTGGGCGAGGAGACATTGGCTGTGACGAAGCTCGCGTGCGGATAGACCTTGCGCAGGCAGGCAAGATAGTCGTCGGCCGCGCGCTCGTTGGCCGTGTCGAAATTTCTCCCGATGTTCACCCCGAGCACGCCACGGTAGCCGGTGCCGCGGATGTTTTCCACGAGCGCGTCTACCCCCCGATTGTTGAAGCCGAGGCGATTGATGAGCGCTTCGGCTTCGCACAGCCGGAACAGGCGCGGCCTGGCGTTCCCCGGCTGGGCGCGCGGCGTCACCGCTCCGATTTCGAGGAAGCCGAACCCGAGTGCCGCAAGAGCGTCGATGTGCTCGCCGTCCTTGTCCAGACCCGCGGCGAGCCCGACTGGGTTCGGGAAATCCAGTCCCATGACCCGCACCGGCACGCGCGGCGCGGGAGAAGCGACAAGAGAAGCGGCGCCCAGCCGCGTCAGGACATCAAGGGATTTGAGACCGAGGCGATGCGCCGTTTCCGGATCGAGCGCAAAAAGGAACGGCCGTAAGGAGTGGTAGAGCATGCAGCCATTTTACCGCCGCCGCGCGTTCCCTTTGCCTCCGGGCAAATGCGCTCACTCCGTGACGAAGCCCTCTGGACGCTCTGGGTTTTCTGGCATACGCTGTTGTGGCTCATGCCGCACTACGCCTACATAGCGCTTGCCGAGAACGGCGCAACTCTGACCGGCGAAAGCGTCGCCGCTTCGGAGGAGGCGCTGCGCGCGGAGCTTTCGGGACGCGGATTTCTCGTTCAGCAGGTGCGGCCGAAGGGCGCGGGCTTGGGCCTGCGCGCCCGGCGCGTGCGTCCGGAGGAGTTCGCGCTTTTCAACCAGGAGTTCATGGCGCTGGTGCGTGCGGGTCTCACCGTTCCGGATGCGCTCGCATTGGCGTCCGACCGGCCCGACAGCCCGACGCTCGCCAAAGTCCTCGTGCGCGTGCTCGAGGACGTGCGCAACGGCGCGTCTTTGTCGGATGCCTGTGCGCGCCACCCGGAGGCGTTCGAGCGCTTGTATCTTGCCGCCGTGCGCACTGGCGAGAAGACCGGCGATCTCGACGCCGTGCTCGCGCGCTACCAGGACTATCTCCGGCATCGCGTGGCACTGCGCAAGAAGGTCTCGCAGGCGCTTGCGTACCCCATGTTTCTGCTGATTGCCCTGGCGGTCATCCTCGCGGTGCTGTTTGTCTTCGTGATGCCGCGCTTCGTTGCGATGTATGCCGACCTCGGCGCCGCGCTGCCGTTTCCCACGCGCGTGCTGCTCTCGATCGTCGATCACCTCTATATCGCTGGACCGGCGCTCGTAGGCATCGCGGCGTTGGCTGCCTGGGGTTGGCGGAGCTGGCTCTCGACCGAGGCGGGGCGGCGCCGGCTGGACCGCGTTCGCGAACGATTGCCGTACGTCGGTGAGCTGGCGAGAATCGTCGCCGCCGCGCAGCTCGCCCGTTCACTTTCCACCTTGCTCGCCGGGGGCACGCCGCTCGTGGAGGCGCTGCGCACAGCGGCAAGCTCGCTCACCAATCAGCTGTACCTCGACCGGCTGGAACTCGCGACCAAGCAGGTGACCGAGGGCTCGGGCCTCGCGCAGGCGGTGCGCGCGACCGCGCTCATGCCTCCCATGGCGGCGCGCATGATCGAGGTCGGTGAGGCTTCGGGCGGGCTCGACGCGATGCTCGCCGAAGTCGCGCGCTTCTACGAGGAGGTGCTCGACAGCCGCCTCGCGCGGGTCATGGCGCTGATAGAGCCGCTGCTGATGCTGCTGATGGGGCTTCTCATCGGTGGCATCATCATCGTCATGTACCTCCCGGTATTCCACATGGCGGACATCATCAAATGAGGCATCCTTTCCAACCGCGCCCTCTAGCCGAGATTCTCCTCGAGCGGCGCTTTGTCGACGAGGCGCAGATTGCGGCCGGGGAAGCCGAAGTGCAGCTTGGCGAGCGCTTGGTGCGCGAGGGCGTGATCACCGCCGAGCAGCTCGCCGAGGCCCTCGCCGCTCAGTTCGCTCTGCCCTACGTGGATCTGAACGATTTCAGCGTGACGCCCGAGCTGTTCGGGCGCCTGCCTGCAACGCAGGCCTATGCGCTCGGCGCGATTCCCTACCGCCTCAACGGATCCGCAATCGAGGTGGCGATCGCCGATCCCTACGATCTCACCCTGCCGGACCGGCTCGAGCACCTCACCGGACTGCGCGTGAAGCTGCTCCTCGCGAGCCCCGGAGCCATTCAGGCCGCGCTCAAGCGCTCCCAAGGATCGGCGGAGGTGCTCAAAGGCGTCTCCGAGGATTTCCGGCTCGTGATGGTGAAGGAGACCGAGGAGGGCCGGGAGGAAACCGTTTCGCTGGAGAAGCTCGGCGACGTGTCGAGCCCGGTGGTGCGGCTGATCAACACGCTGCTGCTCGATGCCCTCGCCAAGCGCGCGAGCGACATCCACGTCGAAACCTACGAGGGCGGCATCGCGGTCAAGTACCGCATCGACGGGGTGCTCTACCCGGCTGTGGAAACGCTCGACCGGCGTCATCACGGCGCTTTCATCTCGCGCCTCAAGGTGATGGCGGAGCTCGATATCGCCGAGAAACGGGTGCCGCAGGACGGCCGCTTCAAGCTGCGGCTGGGGGCGCGCGACATCGACTTCCGCATCTCGATTATCCCGAGCGTGTACGGCGAGGACGTGGTGGTCCGCATCCTCGACAAGTCCGCGATCACGCAGGGCCTGCGCGGGTTGCGCCTGGACAGCCTCGGCATGGCGGGAGAGACGCTGAAGAAGCTTCGCCGCGCGGTGCGCGAGCCCTACGGCATGGTGCTGATCACCGGCCCCACGGGCAGCGGCAAGACCACGACCCTGTACGCGGCGCTGTCGGAGCTCGACGCAGGCGAAGAGAAGATCATCACCATCGAGGACCCGGTCGAATACCAGCTGGAAGGCATCGTCCAGATTCCGGTGAACGAGAAGAAGGGCCTCACGTTCGCGCGCGGGCTGCGCTCCGTGCTGCGCCACGATCCGGACAAGATCATGGTCGGCGAGATCCGCGACGCCGAAACCGCGCAGATCGCCCTGCAGTCCGCGCTCACGGGACATCTCGTGTTCACTACCGTGCACGCCAACAACGCTTTCGACGTGATCGGCCGTTTTACCCACATGGGCGTGGACGTCTACAGCTTCGTGTCGGCGTTGAACTGCGTCATGGCGCAGCGGCTGGTGCGCCTGATCTGCCCGCGCTGTCGTCGCGAAGCGGGCGTCGATGCGGAATTGCTCGAGCTTTCCGGACTCGATCCGATGCGCTATCTCCAGCACAAGTGGTTCGAAGGCGCCGGATGCGAGTACTGCCACGGCACGGGGTATCGCAGCCGCGCTGCGATCACCGAACTGCTCGACCTGTCGCCGGGGGTGCGCCAGATGATCCTGGAACGTCGGCCCGCCGCCGATCTGCAGGCGGCGGCGGTGAAAGAAGGCATGATCACGTTGCGGCAGTCGGCGGTCGCCAAGGCGCTTGCCGGCGAGACGACCCTCAAGGAGATCAACCGTGTTACGTTCGTGGATTGAGCGCGCGCAACGTCGTTTCGCGCCCGCGGAATCCGCGGGCTTTGTCGTCGGGAGCGACTACGTCGGCTTCGCACACCTGGCCGCGACGGACGGAAAACGGCAGGTGCGGGCGCTGTCTGAGACGAAACTCGACGCCCGGCTTTTCTCCGGCGCGCCTTCCGCGCACGCCGCCGCGGCGCTCGCCGAGGCGCTGCAAAAGTTTTCCGCGGGCGTGACGCGCCGCTACCTGCCGGTGCACGTGTCGCTGCCGGATGCCGCGGTAAACTGGGCGACGTTCGAGCTCGATCAAATGCCGAAAACACGCGCTGCGCAGCTCGATCTCGTGCGCTTCCGTTTCGGGCGTCAGGGCGTCAATGGACCGCGCGTTTTTGCGTGTCAGCCGCTGCAGCGCGACGGCGACAAGCATCTCCTCTTCGGCATGGCCTCCGACGAGGCGTGGCAGAGCGTGGTGGACGAGGCCTTTGCGCAGGCGGGCATTGTCGTCTGGAGCGTGAGCGCCAACGTTTGCCGTCAGTTCAACTGTTTCCACGATCGGCTCGCGCAGGCGGACGGCTCGCTTGTCACCCTTGCCGAAGATGCGTGGGCGTTGTGGCTGTGGGATTCGCAGGGCCGTCCGCGCTACGCGCGCTCCCGCTGGCGCGCAGGACCCGACGATCACGCCGACATCGCACTGGAAGTGGAGCGCTCCATTCTCGCGTACGTGCACGGCCCGAAGGAGCGCACGGTGTCGCAGGTATTCACCGTGGCAGGGGATGAAACAGCCGCCATGGCGGACGCACTCGATGCGCGGATGCGCGCCCCGTGCGTGCGATTATCACTCGAAGACGCCGGTGTGAAGCCGGTGCAAAGCGCTGCGTCGGCCGTTTTGTCGCTGGCCGCGGCACTGGAACGATGAGAATCAACGCGAATTTGACTCCGGCGCAACCGCGCCTTGCGCTGCCGCTTGCTGTTGCGCTGTGGCTCCTGGCGCTCAGCCTTGCGGTTTTGACGGTCTGGCTCACGCTCGAAATCCTCCAGATGAGAGACGAGCGCCCGCGCCTCGAGGCGCGCCTCGCGCGGGTCGAAGAACAGCTCAAGGCTGCGGCGCCGCGCGAGGCGCTGCCGCCGCGATCCGAGCTCGAGTCCTTGCGCCAACGCGTCTACGCGCTCAACAAACTCTCAGGTTTGCGCGGCTGGGGCACGCCGCAGCTCCTCGCGTGGCTCGCGGGGCAGTTGCCGGGAAACGTGTACCTCGTCAGCCTGCATCACCGGCCGCGCGACGGCGA
Organism: Betaproteobacteria bacterium; assembly: GCA_005884335.1. Taxonomy (GTDB): domain Bacteria; phylum Pseudomonadota; class Gammaproteobacteria; order Burkholderiales; family SG8-39; genus VBDM01. The sequence goes on from VBCJ01000288.1 coordinate 11,001, forward strand.
AGCGCTGCTCGTCGCCGAGTCGCCGAGCGCCGAAGCGCTGACCGCCTTTCTGCTCCGCTTGGAAAAGGAACCGCGCTTCGCCGAGGTGTTGCTGAGCAGGCAAGGAGCGCGCGGCGCGCCCGGCGCCGGCGCAGTGCAGTTTGAGATCCGCGTGAGATGGAAATCCTGAACTTCAAGCGTCGCCTCGCCGAGCTTCGTTATGGCGCCCGCCATCCGTGGGCGCGCGCTGGATTGCGGGCTGGTGCGGCCGCGGCAACGCTTGCCCTGCTCGCCTTGGCTGTGTGGTGGCCGGCGCAGCGCGAGCGGACCGCGCTCGAGGACAAAATCCAAAGCAAGCGCCGCGATCTTGTCCAGGCCAAGCAGGCCGACGAACTGCTGGGCGCCTACGCGCGGGCTCTCAAAGACGTCGCATTGCTGGAAAAGAAGCTCCAGAATGCCGCGACCCAGGCGCAGCTCGTCGAGAATTTCGCGCGCCTGGCGCGTCATCGCGGAGTAAGGATCATCACCGAAACCTATGAGGAGGGCCGGGGCGCCGGCGCGCACCCGTCGCTGAACACGGAGCTCGCCGTCCAAGCCGATTACCCGGCGCTTCGCGATTTCCTGCGCGATCTGTCCACGTTACCGACCTGGAGCGAGGTGCAGGAAGTCCGGCTCGAAAGCGTCCAGGGAGCGGCGACTCAGAAAGGACGAATCCGGATCGTCACCTACCGCCACGCGCCGCAGCAGGCGAAATCGTGATGAAGCGCCGGTACTGGGCATTGGCGATCGCGATTCTGCTGTTGGGGGCGCTCAATCTCCTGCAGTGGAAGACGCCGGGCGCGCCCGGGCACGAGCGGTCTGCCGCGTCTTCGGGCAGCTTCGGCCCCGAGGAATTTAGGCTGAAGGTCGGGTTTGCGATGGCGGAATCGGCCGCGGCCGGCCGCAACCTGTTCCAGCCGCGATTGCCGCCACGGCCACCGGTGAGCAAGAAGGTGGAGGCGAAGGTGGAACCGCCCCCCGGGCCGCCGCCCAAGACGCCCGAGCAAGTCGCCGAGGAAGCAGCCCGCGCGGAGCTCGGACAGATTAAACTCGTCGGCGTGGTGTTCCGGGGCGAGAAGGGACAGGCGTTCTTGGTGAAGGGCGAACAGCTCTACATGGTGCACACGGGAGGCAAGGTGGGCGAGCGTTTCCAGGTCGAGGCGATTCGCCCGGACGGCATACAATTGAAGGATCCCGCGACCCGAGTCAACGGGCAGATCCCGGTGTCCGGAAAGTGACCGGCATCCGGCGGGGTGGTTGGGGAGCTAACGTGTCACTAGCGCCAAAGTCTTGGAGGTTCGTGTCGAAACCGATACGCGCGTGCGTCGGCGGTGACTCGTGAGCTGCCTGCGTCTTTTTCCCGTCCTTGCGATGGTCGCCGTGGAACGCCCCGGCGACATCGAATTCCGGTCGCGCCTCAAGCAGACCGAGCTCAAGTCGGCCGATTTCTATTATCAGCGGGGACAGCAGTTTCTCGAACAAGGCAACCTCGACGAGGCCATCGTGCAGTTTCAGCATGGACTGGCTTCGATGCCCGACCATCGCAAGCTGCAACAGGCGATGACCGATGCGATCGCCCGCAAGGAGGCGGCGAATCTCTATCAGGAAGGGCTGAACCTTCATCAGGCCGGCAAGCTTGACGACGCCCGACGCCAGTTCCAGAGGACCCTCGAGGTGTATCCGGACCACAAGGAAGCGGCGGCCGCGCTCGCCGAGCTCAAGAAGCAGGATCAGGAAAAGGCCTTCGAGGGCCTGGCGCTCTCCTCGAAGGCGCCGATCACGCTCAACTTCCGCCAGACCGATCTCAAGCAGTCGTTCGAGTTTCTGGCGAAGTCGTTCGGCATCAACGTGATCTTCGATGAATCGGTCAAGAGCGTGCCGGTCACGCTGTTCGCGAAAGACGTGACCTTCGAGCAGGGATTGAGCCTCCTGCTCACCACGTCGAAAACCTTCTACAAGAAGATCGGGGGGAACACGATCCTGGTCGCGCCGGACTCGAAGGAAAAACGCGGCCAGTATGAAGACCATCTGGTCCGGACCTTCCAGATGAATACCGTCAGGGCCAAGGAAATGGCCGACATTCTCAAGGGAATCGTGACGATCAAGAAGATCATGATCAACGAGCAGCTCAATACCATCGTCGTCCGGGATACCGAGGACGTCATCAAGCTCGCCGAGCGCATCATCGAGAACAACGACCGCAAGCCGGCCGAGATGATACTGGAGGTCGAGATCCTGGAGGTCAATCGCAGCAAGAGCGAAAGGCTGGGGCTCGACTTCGGCACGTATTCGTTTACAGCGGCGGTTCCGGGCGTGGTGCCGCTCAACCGGCAGATCCGCAACTCCATCGCGTCCTCCGCGACGCTCGCCATTCCGTCGGTGACCTTCCGCTTCTTCAAGCAGGACGTCGATGCGAAGACCCTCGCCAACCCCAAGATCCGGGTATTGAACGGCCGGGCGGCGAAGATTCACATCGGCGACCGGGTGCCGCTGCGCGCGGCGACCATCGTGGACGCCACCGGGCAGACCCGCACCACCTTCGACTACAAGGACATCGGCATCAAGCTGCTGGTCGAACCGACGATCTACCTCGACAATTCGGCCCTGGTCAAGCTCGGGCTGGAAGTGAGTTCCCTCGGCGCGAACATCGGCCAGGGCAACGACCAGGCGTTTGTCATCGGCACGCGAAACGCCGAGACTTTCATGCTTCTGCGCGACGGCGAGACCGCGATCCTCGGCGGCTTGATCCAGGACGAAGAGCGCAACACCCGGATCAAGGTGCCGGGATTCGGCGACATACCGGCCGTGGGCAGTCTGTTTACCTCGTACGACGACTCGGCCAACCGCACCGACGTGTTGCTGACCATCACGCCGCGCGTGGTGCGCGGATGGGACGTGCCGACGCGCATGGCGCGCGAGTTCTACTCGGGTTCGGAGAACGTCTACAGCGACAAGCCCCTGTTCGCGAGCTTGGAGTCGGCCACGAGCGCGCAGATTCGCACCGAGCCGGGCACCGCGTCTCCCGTCGCAGGCGCTCCCATCATCGTGACGCCGCCGCCCGTCGCGGCTCAGTCCCCTCCGGGGGCGCAGGCCGCGGTATCCGTAGCGGGGGCTCTCGCGCCCGCGCCGCAGGTCCTGCCGGCCATACTGGCGTTCTCGGAACCCGTGTACGAAGTCGCGACCGGACAGAATTTCGAGATGAGGGTGATCGGCGCCAACCTCGCGGGCGCGGCCGACGTGCCGCTGGAGATCCTGTACAACCCGCAGTTGCTGAGCTACGTGAGCGGCGCCCGAGGCGATGTCCCGGCGGATTCCTTCAATTCGTCGGCGGATGCTTCGCGCGGAGTGCTCAGCGTTTCTCTGGGTCTCGGGGGGGGAGCGGCGCCGACCGGCAACGCCGTGCTGGCGCGGGTGATATTGCACGGCGAAAAGCCCGGCATCTCCTATCTGGTTTATCGCGTGCCGGTCATCAAGACCGCGAGCGGAGACACGCTCAATGCGCAGGTTCGGGCCGCGCGGGTCGTCATCAAATAGCCGCGGCTTGACGCTGATCGAGCTGCTCGTCGCGCTGGCGATTCTCTCCATCCTCGCCGCGGCGGCGCTGCCTTACGCCGAGGTGACGGTCCGGCGCGAGAAGGAGCTGGAGCTCAGGCGCTCGCTGCGCGACGTGCGGACCGCGATCGACGCGTTCTATGAAGACTGGAAGGGCGGCAAGATCTCGAGAACGTCCACCGCCGCGAGCGAAGACGGGTACCCGAAAACGCTGCAGGTGCTGGTGGAGGGCGCGGACAGCGGCGACGCCAAGGGCAGCAAACGCCGATATCTTCGGCGCATTCCGCGCGACCCGTTCTCCGAGCAGACGCACCCCCCGGCGGAGCAGTGGGTCCTGCGCAGCTACCAGGACGGATCCGACTCGCTCGCCTGGGGCGGGCGCGACGTCTACGATATCCGTTCGTCTTCGGAGAATATCGCGCTCGACGGTACGCGCTACAGGGAGTGGTGAGGTGCGCTCGCGCGGCTTTACCCTGATCGAGCTGTTGCTGGTTCTGCTGCTCGTCGCCTTGCTCGCGAGCCTGGTCGCGCCCGTGGTGACCGGCGGCATCCAGCGCGCGCGCGAGTCGACATTGAAGACGGACTTGTATGCGCTGCGCAAGGCGCTCGATGATTACAATGCCGATACCGGCGCCTATCCTGCGGAGCTGGAGGAGCTCGTCAAGAAGCGCTATCTGCGGCGCATCCCGCCCGATCCGGTCACGGAAAAGCGCGATACGTGGGTGCTGGTGCGCTCCGAAGACGACAAGGCGGGAAAGAATAACGGGATTCTGGATATCCGCAGCGGATCTCCGGAGCAGGCGAGCGACGGCTCGTATTTCAAGGACTGGTGAGACGGAAAAGTGAAAAGGCATTCTCGATCGAAATCCGGCTTCACGCTGATGGAGCTGCTGCTGGTGCTCGTGATCATCGGCCTGCTGGCGGCGCTGGTGGGCCCGACCCTGTATCAGCGCATCAAGCCCGCCAGAGAGGCCGCGGCGCGCGCGCAAATCGAAAACTTCGCCACCGCGCTCGACGGCTACTACATCGACACCGGCCGCTACCCGAGCACCCAGGACGGACTCAAGGCCTTGCGCAACAAGCCGGAGGGCGTGGAGAAATGGAACGGCCCTTATTTGAAGAAGGAGCTTCCTGCGGATCCCTGGGGGAACGCCTACGTCTATCGGGCTCCGGGGCGCAACGGCGGGTATGAAATCGTGTCCTTCGGGGCTGACGGTCGCGAAGGGGGTGAGGGTGAAAACGCGGACATCAACAGCTGGGAAGGCGCCAAGTGACGCAGCGGGG
>VBCJ01000289.1 GCA_005884335.1 Betaproteobacteria bacterium
TCAGCAAGCGGATTTCCGTCAGATTGAATGTTTCGAAAAGCGGCGAGAACGTGATGAGGCCGTGAATCCTGCCGGCGAATTGCATGGGATCGCCCAGCGACTCCAGCTTTTCTAGCCGGATCCTTTCCGCGGTTTCTGCCATCTTCGGACTCGCCTCGGTAAAATGCCGCGCGGGCCCGCCGTCCCGCCCCTCGCGCCGGTGACGGGCGAGATTATGCCCAAACGCCGTACCGATCACAAATCTTGCAGCACCCTGACGCAGCCCGAAATCAGCCGGAAAGGAACCATCCGGTCGTACCCAGCCACCCCGCGGTCGCTGCGATCAGGTGCGGATCGTGCAACAGTTCCCATGCAGGGTCTCCACCCCCGCCCTTCGAGTACATTACTCGAAGATATCGGAACAGCCCGTACAGCACGAACGGAACGGTGAAGATGAGGCGATCGGTGCCGTGGAGCGCAATGGTTTGCGCATCCATCGTGTAAAGCGCATACCCGATTGCGGCGCCGGCGACGCTGACCGTGATCAGGCGGTCGAGCAACGCCATGCTGTAGCCTTCCAGTGCGGCGCGCTGGCCGGCCGCGCCGTCTGAATTCCCGTTCTCGGTCAGGGCGAGAAGCTCGGCGCGCCGCTTGCCGAAGCCCAGAAACAGGGTCAGCATCAGCCCGCACAGGAGCAGCCATTTCGACGGGGCAATCCCGACTCCCGCGGTGCCTGCGAGGATGCGCAGCATGAAGCCCCCGGAGATCATGAACACATCGAGAATCGCCACGTGTTTGAGCCCCGCGCTGTACGCGAAGTTGAGTGCGACATAGGCGGCCGCGATCAGTAACGCAGAAAGCGAAACGACCGCTGCAAGCGCGAGCCCCGCGAGCGCGAGCGCGACGCACAGCGCGACCGCAGAACCTACCCCGACTTCGCCCTGTGCAAGCGGCCTGGAGCGCTTCGCCGGATGCAGGCGGTCGGCGTCCCGGTCGGCGATGTCGTTCATGACGTATACGGCGCTCGACACCAGGCAGAAGGCGGCGAACAGCGCGAGCACCTCGGACACGAGACTCGCGTCTTCCCAGCCGTGGCCGAAAACCAGGCCGAGGAAAATGAATCCGTTTTTGATCCACTGGTGTGGACGCATCAAGCGGATGAGCGATCTCGCCAAGAGGTCAGTCCTTTGCAGGGCAGGTGGGAGCGCCAAAGTAGCGCTCGCAGAAATAGCAATGCCCCTGAGGAAGGTAACGGGGGATGGCGTAGAAGCGCTCGCGCACGGACTTCAGCACCCGCTCCCGATACGCGGCGAAATCGAATCCACGGCCCAGCACGACATGAAAGGTCGCACCCGAAAGTGTGAACTCCTTGTATTCAACGGAGCGGAAGTAGGGCCGATACTCCGGGTCTTCGGGCGGGGTCTTGCGCAGCACGAGGATATTCCTGCCGTCCAGCCGCCTGAAATCGGTCAGGATGTCGTCGTGTCTCGCGTGCGAGGATGCGGGGCCGAATACGACCACATGCCGGCGCGCATGAAAGGACGCGACTGCCGACATCGAGTATCCGTCGGTGGCGAAATCGAATTCCACCTCGTAGGGTTTCAGCTCCCGGAGGATTTCAGGCATGCGGACGTGATACACGATTCCGTCGTAGAAACGGGTGCTCTTCCAGGTGTCGAGCGGCAGCATCGCCGCGGCGACGATCGCGGCGACGTGGAGGGCGCTCAATGCCGCGAGGTAGAGTACCGAGCGCCGCAGCTGCTCGCGCGACAGCAACCAGCCAGCCGCGACGAAAAAGAAAGGCACGAAGGCCAGCATCCAATGCAGGCCGATAAGCTTGACCGCGGAGAGCGCGGCGAAGAACCCGAAGGGGAGCGCCAGGACGACGACGAAAAATCGCGTCGCCGGCTCGTCGAGCGCGGCGGCCACGCGCCCGCGCTCTTTTGCGAGCTGCCACAGGGCGACCGGGCTGAGCAGGTAGAGCACCGAGACGACGTAGATGAGCGGCGTCTTCCAGGACCAGCCCGCGGTGTCGTGCCGGTTGTAGAGATTGAACATCAGGTTCGCCCAGCAATGCTCGTAATTCCACCACAGGTTGATGGCGGCGAACGGAAGCGAACACAGCACGACGAGCGCAAGCGCGCGCCAGTCGCGCTGCCCGCGCGGGGAAAGCGCAACATGAACTACGTAGGCCAGTCCCAACAGGACCGCGAAATACTTCGAAAGAAACGCCAGCCCGAGAAATACGCCGGCGAGCGCGTGCCAGCCGGCTGAGGGCCGGACGATCCCCAGCCAGAAGGCGAACGCCGAGGCAAAGCAAAAGAAAATGAGCGGCGTGTCGGTGGTGATGAAGACGCTCCAGACGTTGGCGGGCAGCAGCATGAAGGCGAGCGCGGCGAGCGCCGCCTTCGTTTCGTCCGCGCGGCGCAGCACGGCGTAGATTCCCGCTGCGAGCGCGAAGGGCAGCAGGGTCACCGGCAGCCGCAGCACCCATTCGGCGCGCGACAGCTTGAGCAGAAGGGCGAGCAGCCAGCCGATCATCGGCGGATGATCGTAATAGCCGTAGTCTGGAAACGCGCCCCAGTCGACGAAATAGGCTTCGTCGCCGGTGAAGGGAAAGACCGCGGACAGCCAGAGCTTGAACGCGAGGATCAGCGCAGCGGCGCCCCAGAAAACCGGGGACAGACCACGTTTATTGCCCGATCCCGGGTCGTCGGTTTCCTTGGCTCGATGAAAAAACGTGGTCTGTCCCCGGTTGTTACTAGGATTCTTCGGCTTTCACCAGCCGGCGCTTGCGGACCGCCTCTGCGAGGTTCTTGAGCAGCGGAACGCTGTCCTCCCAGCCGATGCAGGCATCGGTAATGCTCTGGCCGTATATCAGCGGTTTTCCCGGAACGAGGTCCTGGCGTCCCGCCTTGAGATGAGATTCGACCATGAGGCCGATGACGCGGTCTTCGCCGACGGCGACCTGGCGCGCGACCTCGCGCGCGACGTCGATCTGGCGCTGATACATCTTCTGGCTGTTCGAGTGACTGCAATCGACCATCAGGCGCTGCTCGAGCCCGGAGGCGGCCAGCTCCTTGGCAGCGGCGTCGACGCTCGCCGCGTCGTAGTTCGGGTGCTTGCCTCCGCGCAGGATGATATGGCAGTCCTCGTTGCCGTTGGTCGAGACGATGGCGGAGTGCCCCTCCTTGGTCACCGAAAGGAAATGGTGGGGCGTGCGCGCAGCCTTCAGCGCGTCGACCGCGATGCGCACATTGCCGTCGGTGCCGTTCTTGAAGCCGACCGCGCACGACAGCCCGGAGGCGAGCTCGCGATGGACTTGCGATTCCGTGGTGCGTGCGCCGATCGCGCCCCAGCTCACCAGGTCCGCGTAGTACTGCGGCGAGATCATGTCGAGAAATTCATTGCCTGCGGGAAGCCCCAGCTCGTTGACTTCCAGGAGGAACTGGCGCGCCGAGCGCAGTCCCTTGTTGATATTGAAGCTGCCGTCGAGGTCCGGATCGTTGATCAGCCCCTTCCAGCCCACGGTCGTGCGGGGCTTCTCGAAATAGACGCGCATGACGATGACGAGGTCCCGCTCGAGTTCCTTTTTCATTTCGACCAGACGTCGCGCGTATTCCAGGCCCGCCTTGGGATCGTGCATCGAGCACGGCCCGATGATGACGAGCACCCTGTCGTCCGACCCGTGAAGGAGGCGGTGAATCGCCTGCCGCGTGTGATAGGTCAGTTCCTCGGTTTTCTCCGAGCAGGGAAATTCCCGCAGCAGGTGCGCGGGCGGCGCGAGTTCCTTGATCTCCCGGATTCTGACGTCGTCGACTTTGAAGTGCATGGCTGTCGCCGCTGGCGGGTATTCTCTAAGAAGCTGAAAAGTTTGAATTTTACCCGAATAAATCCGTTGCAGCCGTGCGCGGCGCCTTTCGGTTCGATGCGGCGAACGCACAGGCAACATCGCTTCGAGCGTCACTGCCGACCGCCAAAAACGTCACACCGTTGGCAGACGCGGTGCGAGAGTGCCAGAACGGCCGGTCAACGCCGCGAAACTGCAGTCCGTTGAAGGTGTCAGATGCATTTGTAGGGCATCGTGCTTGCGTGATAAGTTGTATTCGCATGGAGACAACCCGATGACGACAGCAGCGGTCAACATCCCGATCGGAGGATTCAAGGATGTCTATGACGTCGCGGAAGTCGACCGCGCGTTGCAGGACCTTTCCTCTTCGGCGAACGATGCGCTGAAGTCCACCTATGAAAAAATGATCAAGGCGGGCGGCACCCGCCTCACGGTGAAGCCCTCGGGGATCCCGGCGATGGAAAGTCTCTACGACGAGCTTCCCAACTTCGCGGAAGTCCTCGACGACGTCAAGAAGCACATCGCGCTGTGCGCCTCGTCCAACGACTGCCTGGAGTTGCCGCCGATGCTTCTGCTCGGAGAGCCGGGAATCGGCAAGACCTATTTCGGCCGGCGCCTGTCGCAGCTCCTGTCCACGGGTTTCGGCCTGTGCTCGATGAGCTCGATGACCGCGGGCTGGGTCATCTCCGGAGCTTCGTCGCAATGGAAGAACGCCAAGCCCGGAAAGGTATTCGAGACCATTCTGAACGGCACCTATGCCAACCCGGTGATCATGGTCGACGAGCTCGACAAGGCGGGCGGCGGTAATCAGTACGATCCGCTGGGTGCGCTGTACATGCTGCTCGAGCGTGACACGGCGGCCGAGTTCGTGGATGAGTTCGTCGAGATTCCGATCGATGCCTCGGGCGTGGTGTGGATCGCCACTGCAAACGAAGAATCCAAAATCCCGGATCCGATCCTCAACCGCATGAACGTCTACGCGGTCGGGTCGCCTGACCGGGACGGCTCGGTCCGCATCGCGCAGGCGATCTACGGCGAGATTCGCGGCAGCCACGACTGGGGCAAGGACTTTCCCGAAGGGCTCGCGCAGGAGGTGCAGGATCGGATCGCGGAGCTCTCGCCCCGGGAAATGCGCCGCGCCATCATGAACGCGTTCGGCAACGCAAAGCTTGCGGACCGCGACGAAATCGACGTCTCCGACATCGGCGACGCCCGGTCGCCGAAAAAGCAGCGGATCGGATTTTAGACGACCGACGGCGCGGTTAAAGCCGCTGCTCCACCCACTGACGCACCGAATCTAGGGCCGCCGGAACTTTTGCGGGTTCGGTGCCGCCCGCCTGCGCCATGTCGGGCCGGCCGCCTCCCTTGCCGCCCACCTGCTGGGCGACAAAGTTGACCAGCTCGCCGGCCTTGAGCTTGCTGGTCAGGTCTGCGGTCACGCCAGCGATGAGGCTCACTTTCCCGCCGTCCGTCGAGCCGAGCACGATCGCCGCCGACTTCAGCTTGTCTTTCAGCTTGTCGAGGGTCTCGCGCAAGGCCTTCGCGTCCGCGCCGTCGAGCGCCGCCGCGAGCACCTTGATGCCCTTGACCTCCACGGCCTGTGCCGCCAGGTCCTCGCCCTGGCCAGCTGCGAGCCTGGACTTGAGGCGCGCGAGCTCCTTTTCCAGCGCCCTTTTCTCCTCGCGCTCCGCCTTGAGCTTTTCCTTCAATGCGTCGCCTGACGCCTGATAGAACCCTTCGACGAAATGCCGCTCGTCTTCCATGGCCTGCACCCAGGCGAGCGCCCCCTCGCCGGTTGTCGCCTCGACGCGGCGCACGCCCGCCGCCACGCCGCCCTGGGACGTGATCTTGAAAAAGCCGATGTCGCCAGTGCGGGCGACGTGCGTGCCGCCGCACAGCTCGCGCGAGGAGCCGATGTCCAGTACCCGCACCTCGTCGCCGTACTTCTCGCCGAACAAGGCCATGGCACCGCCTTTGACCGCGTCGTCGAACTTCATGATGCGCGCCGAAGTCGCCTCGTTTCTGAGAATTTCCGCATTGACCATCGCTTCGACGCGACGGATCTGTTCGTCGGTCATGGCCGCGTCGTGCGAGAAGTCGAAGCGCGTCTTGCCGGCGTCCACGAGCGAGCCTTTTTGCTGCACGTGCGGCCCCAGCACCTCGCGCAGCGCCTTGTGCATCAAATGAGTGGCCGAGTGATTGCGCATGGTGCGCGCGCGCCGCGGCGCGTCCACGCGCGCCACCACCTTGTCGCCCACGGCGAGCCGGCCGGTCGCGAGCGCACCGTGATGGCCGAACACTTCGGACTGGATTTTCTGCGTGTCGGAAACGACAAAAGTGCCGCCCGCGGCGACGATCTCGCCCGCGTCGCCCACCTGGCCGCCCGAT
>VBCJ01000290.1 GCA_005884335.1 Betaproteobacteria bacterium
ATCGTGAAGGTGATCAAGGACTCGAAGATGAAGGTCCAGGCGAGCATCCAGGGAACCGCCGTGCGCGTCTCGGGCGCCAAGAAGGACGATCTCCAGGCCGCGATTGCGCTCGTGCGCAAGTCGGTCACCGACATTCCGCTGCAGTTCCAGAATTTCCGGGATTAACCGCCGCTCAAGGCGCCGACGATGACGACTTCGTCGTTCGCGGCGAGCGCCGTGCCCAAATCGCGCGTCGGCTGCTGGTTGACGAAGATCTTGATGTGGCGCCGGATCGCGTCCTGCTCGTCGATCATGCGGAAGCGGATCCCCGGGTGGCGCCGCTCCAGGTCGGCGAGCAGCTCCGCCAGGGTCCCGCCGCGCGCTTCCACGTGCGCGCGCCCCCCGGTGTAGTCGCGAAGCTGCGAGGGGATGAGAACGTTCATTCGCCGCGTGAGACCCTTCAGCCGCCGGCCGCCTCGACTGAATAAATTTCCGGCAGGTGGCGAGCGATCGAGGTCCAGCGATCGCCCTCGTTCGCGCTCATCCAGACTTCGCCGCTCGTCGTGCCGAAGTACACTCCCACCGGATCCCGCGCATCGGCGCACATCGACTGGCGCTTCACCGTGAACCAGCCTTGCTTAGCCGGGAGGCCCCTGTCCTGGCGGCGCCACGTCCGGCCGCCATCGCGCGAAACGTAGGCCGCAGGCTTGCCGCCCGGGCTCACACGCGGCCACACGGTCCCGCCGTCCATCGGGAACACCCACAGCGTGTCGGGATCGCGCGGGTGCAGCACGATCGGAAAGCCGATGTCGCCGATTGCTTTCGGCATGGCGCTGCCGATCCGCTGCCAGCGCTCGGCGAGGCGGTCGAGTCGGTAGATGCCGCAGTGGTTCTGCTGGTAGAGGCGGTCGGGCGCGAGCGGATGCAGCCGGATGCAGTGCACGTCGTGGCCGTACTCAGGATCTTTGACGGGAAGGAAGTCGGCCGCGACACCCTTGTTGAGCGGCCGCCAGCTCGCTCCGCCGTCGGTGCTCTCGAACGCACCGCCGACCGAGATGCCGATATAGAGGTGCCCGGGGTCGCGGGGATCGACGTTGATCGAGTGCAGTGTCGCGCCGTCGGGCGGCCCCTGCTCCTGCTCGCCTCCGATCCACGGCGAGCGCATCGGGTTGGCGTTGAATCCCACGACCCCTTCCCAGGTGACGCCGCCGTCCTCGGAGCGGAACAGCCCGGGCGGCGAAACACCTGCGTACCAAGCTCCGGGCTGCGATGCATGCCCCGGCGTGAGCCAGAACACGTGTTCCACTGCGAGGCCCTTCTCTCCAGGCGCGGCCTTCGGGAACGCGGGCGGGCGCTGCGCTTCCTTCCAGGTGCGGCCGAAGTCGGTCGATCGGAACACGGTCGGCCCGAGGTGGCCGGCGCGCACGGCACAGAGCAGCGTCTTGCCGTCGCGCGGGTCGAGCACGAGATGGTTGACGATGTTGCCGAGAAAGTGAGGGCCCGCGAGCGTCCAGCTGCGGCGCGCACGATCCGAGCGGATGAAAAACGCGCCTTTGCGCGTTCCAACAAACAGCGTGACCGGTCCCGAAGCAGGACGCGGAGTTCCCTTCCCGGCTTTGGCTTTCGGCATGAGGTACCTCTCTAAGCTTTCAGTCCTTCGATCCAGCGCCCGTAGAGGCCTGCGGCGATCGCGTTGAGCGAATGCACGCGCTCGTCGAGCCGCTCGAACATCTGCCCCGGGGTTTGCACCGACGGCCCGGCTTTCGCTGTGAGCTCCTTTCCCCAGTCTTCGCACCAGGCGCCGATCAGCTCGCGCGTCATCTCGACGTGGCACTGCATGCCGAGGTGCTTGCCAAGCGCGAATGCCTGGTTCGCGCAATACGGACTCCCGGCGATGCGCGTCGCCTTCGGCGGGATGGTGAAGGTCTCGCTGTGCCAGTGAAAACCGGAGAACTCTCGCGTCGCGCCGAACCACTTGCGCGCGGAAGCATTGTCTTCGATCTTAACCGGGCCCCAGCCGATTTCCTTTACTCCGTTACGCGTCACCCTCCCGCCGAGCGCCTTGGAGATGAGCTGTCCGCCCAGGCAGTGACCGAGCACCGGCACATCGGCGTCGACCGCCTTGTTGACGAGACCGAGCACCCCGGGTATCCACGGAAGGACGTCGTTCACGCTCATCGGCCCCCCCATGAATGCGATCCCAGAGAACGCGCGCGGATCCGCGGGAACCTCCTCCCCTGCGTCGATCTCGACGAGCCGGTGCGGAATGCGGTGCGCGTCGAGGAATGTGGCAAAATAGCCCGGCCCCTCGGTACGGCTATGGCGAAAAATCGCAACCGGTTTCATGTGCGAGGCAAGGACATGGTGGTCAACCGTATTGTAGCCTCCCTTCTTTTTCTGCTGCCAGCGGCCGGCTGGACCGCCGAAGTGAGCGTAATCGGCTTGTTCCCCGGCAAGGCCGTGGTCGTGATCGACGGCGGCGCGCCGCGGGTTCTTTCGGTGGGCCAGAAACCCGTCGACGGCGTCTCCTTGATCTCGACCGACCGGGAGTCGGCGACGCTGCTCGTCGACGGTGAGAAAAGAACGCTCCGCATCGGACAGCATCAGGCCGGGCCGGCTCCGGCCTCCTCCAGCCAGAGCGCCACGCTCACCGCCGATGCGCGCGGACATTTCGTCGTGGATGGGCAGATCAACGGCGGAGCGGTGCGCTTTCTCGTCGACACGGGCGCCACGTCTATTTCGCTCTCTTCGGCGGACGCGTCCCGGCTCGGAATCGACTACCGCAAAGGGCAGCCCGGATTGATGGGCACCGCCAACGGCACGGTGGCGGCCTATCGGGTGAAGCTGGACACGGTGCGCATCGGCGACATCGTCGTCAACAACGTCGATGCGGCGGTGGTGGAAGGCAGCCAGATGCCGTTCGCGCTGCTCGGCATGAGCTTCCTCAACCGCATGGAAATGAAGCGCGAGGGCCAGACGATGGTGCTGATCCGGCGGTTCTAGCTGAACCTACTTCTGCGTCTTATCTCTTTCGATGAGCGCGTAGGCGGAGTGGTTGTGAATGGACTCGAAATTCTCGGACTCCACCCGGTACCACTCGATGCGCTTGTCGCCGTTCAGCTCCACAGCGATGTCGCGGACCATGTCTTCGACGAATTTGGGGTTGTCGTAGGCGCGTTCGGTGACGAATTTTTCGTCGGGACGCTTGAGCAGCCCGTAGAGCTCGCTCGAGGCGTGCTTCTCGGCGTAGTCGACCAGCTCTTCGATCCACACGAATCCCCGGGTGCGCGCGGTGAGAGTGACGTGCGAGCGCTGATTGTGCGCGCCGTAGTCCGAAATGCGCTTCGAGCAGGGGCACAGGCTCGTCACCGGCACGACGACCTTCATCTTGAAGCACTTCTCGCCCTTGTCGATCTCCCCGACGAAAGTCACTTCGTAGTCCATCAGGCTCTTGACCTTGGAGATCGGCGCGGACTTGTTGACGAAGTAGGGGAATTGCATCTCGACGTGACCGGACTGGGCTTCCAGGCGCTCGACCATCTCGTCGAGCATCACCTTGAACGTTTCCACGGAGATTTCGCGCTCGTGCGCATTCAGGATCTCGACGAAGCGCGACATGTGCGTGCCCTTGAACTGGTGCGGCAGGCCGACGTACATGTTGAACGTCGCGACGGTGTGCTGGACGCCGCCTGAGCGTTCGGCGACGCGGATGGGATGGCGGATCGCCTTGATCCCGACCTGGTCGATGGCGAGCTTGCGCTTGTCCTCGGAGCCTTGGACGTCGGGGATGACAAGCGGATCGCGGATATTCATGAAGAGCCTTTCGTCACGTTGGCTCGGTGTTAGAGGATTTTAACATGCGTTCCGTTCCCCACTTTTCAAGACGCCCGCGGACCGCGGCGACGATGCCCGCTTTGTCCAGGCCGACCGAAGCGAGCAACTGCGCCTGGTCGCCGTGATCGACGAAGCGGTCGGGAAGCCCCAGCTGAAGCAGCGGGGTGACGATCGCGCGCGCGGCGAGCGCCTCGGCGACGGCGCTTCCTGCGCCGCCCAGGACCGCGTTCTCCTCGACGGTGACGAGGAGCCCGTGCGTTCCCGCGAGCTCCGCTGCGAGATCCGCGTCCACCGGCTTCACGAAGCGCATGTCGACGACGGTTGCATCCAGTTCCTCGCCTGCCTCGAGCGCGGGTTTGAGCAGGCTGCCGAACGCGAGAATCGCCACGCCGCGTTTTCCACCCGGACCGCGCCGCCGCACCACCCCTTTTCCGAGCGGCAGGGAGCGCATTTCGTTCACGATCGCGGACCCCGGGCCGCTGCCGCGGGGATAGCGCACCGCCGCGGGCCGGCCGAGCGCAAACGCCGTGGTGAGCATCTGACGGCATTCGTTCTCGTCGCTCGGGGTCATCACCGCGATGTTGGGCACGCAGCGCAGATAGGTCAGGTCGAAGGCGCCGTTGTGCGTGGCCCCATCGCCGCCCACGAGGCCCGCCCGGTCCAGCGCGAAAACGATCGGAAGATTCTGGATGCAGACGTCATGGATGAGCTGGTCGTAGCCGCGCTGCAGAAAAGTCGAGTAGATCGCGAGCACGGGCTTCAGGCCCTCGCAGGCAAGACCCGCGGCGAAGGTGACCGCGTGCTGCTCCGCGATGCCGACGTCGAAATACCGGTCGGGGAATTCCTCCGAGAAGCGCACCAGCCCGGATCCCTCCCGCATCGCGGGCGTGATGCCGACGAGCCGTGAATCGAGCCGCGCCATGTCGCACAGCCACTCGCCGAACACCTGCGTGTAGGTGGGTTTCCCGCCGCTCGCCTTCTTGATGCCCTGGGCGGGATCGAACTTGCCCGGGCCGTGGTAGAGGACCGGGTCGGCCTCGGCGAGCTTGTAACCCTGGCCTTTTTTGGTCACCACGTGCAGGAACTGCGGCCCCTTCAGCTCTTTGATGTTCTTCAGCGTCGGAATGAGCGAGTCGAGATCGTGGCCGTCGATCGGGCCGACGTAGTTGAATCCGAATTCCTCGAACAAGGTCGAAGGCACGACCAGGCCCTTGGCGTGTTCTTCAACCTTCTTCGCCAAGTTCCACAGCGGCGGCATGCCGGCGAGCACTTTTTCGCCTGCTTTCCTCGCGGCGGCATAGAAGCGCCCCGACATCAACCGCGCGAGATAGCGATTGAGCGCGCCTACTGCCGGGGAAATGGACATGTCGTTGTCGTTCAGGATCACGAGCAGATCGGTGTCCATCACGCCGGCGTTGTTGAGGGCCTCGAACGCCATCCCCGCCGACATGGCGCCGTCACCGATCACCGCCACGACATGGCGCTTCTGCTGGCCGGTTTCGCCTTTCAGTTTCGCGCCCTGCGCCATGCCGAGCGCGGCGCTCACCGAGGTGCTCGAATGGGCGGTGCCGAAGGTGTCGTACTCGCTCTCGCTGCGACGCGGGAAGCCGGAAATCCCTCCGCTCATGCGTATGCGGCTCATCGCTTCGCGGCGGCCGGTGAGAATCTTGTGCGGATAGGTCTGGTGTCCCACGTCCCAGACGATGCGGTCGTGAGGCGTGTTGAAGACGTGGTGCAGCGCGATGGTCAGCTCGACCGTCCCCAGATTGGAGGACAGGTGGCCGCCGGTCTGGCTGACCGATTCGAGAATGAACGTGCGCAGCTCTTCGGCGAGCCGCTGCAGTCCCCGGCGGTCCAGGGCACGCAGCGCCGCCGGATCGTCGATGGTCTTCAGCAGCTCGTAAGCCCCTGGATCGTATCCCGTCGATCCCGCCACCGAGCCTTTGCCGGGAAGATCCGCCTTTCCAATCGCGCTCATAGGGGCGAATTATCCCGCAAACCGGGAAAGCTTGTCCGAGGCGAACACGGCCTCTCCGCACCTAGAATTTGCGCAGCACGATGAAATCGGCAAGCTCGGAGAGTCGTCGCGCGCCGCCGCGCAGGTCCGAAAGCGCGGCCTGCGCCTCTTCGCGCAATTCCTCGGCGAGCGCTCTTGCGCGCGCGAGCCCGAGCGCCGAGACATAGGTCGGCTTGTTGTTGGCGGCGTCCTTGCCGACGGTCTTGCCGAGCGTCGCGGTCGAGGACTCCTTGTCGAGAACGTCGTCGACCACCTGAAAAGCGAGTCCGACGCATTTCGCGTAGTGATCGAGGTGCGCAAGCTGCCCCGGCGCGAGCGCGTTCGAGCAGCGCGCGCCGAGCGCGACCGACGCGCGGATCAGCGCTCCGGTCTTGTGGATGTGCATGTATTCGAGCTGCGGCACGGTCAGGGCCTGGCCCACGCTC
>VBCJ01000214.1 GCA_005884335.1 Betaproteobacteria bacterium
CTGAACTCGCGGGTCCTTTGCGCGCTTCTCGCGCTTTGGCCGGCGCACGCCGCTCTTGCCTGGGGCCCGGAGGGACATCGCTTGGTGGGCGAAATCGCGGCCCGCTACACCGGGCCGAAGGCCAATGCAGAGATCCTGGAACTCCTCAAAAACGACCGCCTGGCCGACGGCCAGCCCTCCGGCCGGCACACTCTCGGCGAGGTCGCGAACTGGGCCGATGAAATCAAGGACACGGACTGGGGCAAGCGGCGCGCTTCCTGGCATTACGACGATGTCCCGCTGTGCGGGGCCGCGGAGTACTCGAAGTACTGCCGCGGCGGCCGCTGCGCTTCCGCGCAGCTCGCCCGTCAAATCGAAATCCTCGGCAACGAGCGGGCGAGGCCAGGGCAGCGCAACGAGGCCCTCAAGTGGGTCGTGCATCTCGTTGGCGACATCCACCAACCGCTGCACGCCGCCAACCGCGGCGACCGGGGCGGGAACCGGGTGCAGGTGTCCTTTTTCGGGGAACGCGACAACCCTCCATACGGCAGCCTCAACCTGCACGCCCTCTGGGACGTCCACATGGTGCGCAGGCTGGTCGCGGACCGCGGCGGCGAGCGTGCGATCGTTTCGGCGCCGATCGCCGACGCCGATAGGAACGCTTGGGACAAGGGCTCGATTTCCGGTTGGATCGACGAGAGTCACCGGATCGCGAGAGGCACCGTCTATCCGCTCCTTCCGGTGGCGGCTTCCTGCTCGAACAA
The DNA here is from genome assembly GCA_005884335.1 of Betaproteobacteria bacterium. Taxonomy (GTDB): domain Bacteria; phylum Pseudomonadota; class Gammaproteobacteria; order Burkholderiales; family SG8-39; genus VBDM01. The sequence goes on from VBCJ01000214.1 coordinate 744, forward strand.
GATCGTGGACGTGGTCGCGATCGGGGAGGCGTACTACTCGAACGCGGCGCCCGTGATCGAGATCCAGATCAGGAAGGCCGGCGTGCGGCTTGCTCGGGTGCTGAACGAAACGCTGAGCCGTTGATGCCGGGCCCTCCTTATTCCTGCAGGGGAATGCCCGCTTCGCGAATCACTTTGGTGTACGTCGCGAGATCGGCCGCGAACTTGGCGGCGAATTGTTCGGGCGTGGTGCCGACCGGCTCGTAACCCCACGCCGGCCAGCGTTCGCGCATGTCCTGGGTAACGATCGCTTTCGCCATATCCTGCTGGATCCGAATCACGATGTCGCGCGGCGCATGGGCGGGGGCGAATAGGCCGAGCCAGCCCGTGAATTCGAAAGGAATGCCCGCCTCGGTGAGAGTCGGTACATCCGGCATCGTTGCCGAGCGCGCCTTGCTGCTCACGCCCAGGGGCCGAAGCCGGCCGGACCTGATGTGAGGCAGGACGCCAGCGAGCGGCATGAACGCGAGCTGCACTTCCCCGGCAAGAAGCGCCTGGCTGAGCGGCGCGTCGCCCTTGTAGGGGACGTGCAGCATGTCGGTGCCGGTCATGCTCTTGAGAAGCTCGCCCAGCAGGTGCGGCGGCGCGCCGATGCCGGTAGAACCGTAGTTGATCGCGCCGGGTCGAGACTTCGCTAGAGCGATCAGCTCCTTTGCCGATGCGGCCGGAAGTTGCGGATTGGCCACGAGTACCACGAAGGAGGAGGTGAGCTGCGTCACCGGCGCGAAATCCATTACCGCGTCGAACGGAAGTTTCCTGTAGAGGCCGGGACTGATCGCGAAGCCCTGCGTCGTGATGAGCAAGGTGTAGCCGTCGGCCGGGGCCTTGGCGACATAGTCGGCCGCGATGTTCCCGCCCGCGCCGGGGCGGTTGTCCACGAGCATCGGCTGCCTCCAGGTCTGCATGAGCTTCTGCCCGAGCGCCCGCGCGACGGTATCCACGGCGCCGCCCGCGGCGAACGGGACGACCATCCGCACGGGCCTTGCGGGATAGCTCTGCGCGAAGGCGTGCACGCCGAACAGCATCGCCACCACGACTGCGGAGAACAGGCGCAAGAGCGGCTTCATGGGGTCCCCTTGGGGGAATGCGCTTCGTATTATCGGAGGGTTGCGGGACGGATGGGAAGCCCCCGACGGCACCGTGGCAGGTGCGGTTTCGTAACATAGTTCATACGCGCGAGGTCCGATCGGTGTCAAACTACAGCGCTCGGTTTCGGGGAGGTCCGAGGTTTCATGAAATCGGATAAGCGTCCGCAGGGGGGGCCCGCCGTTCCGAACGGTGATGCCTTGTTCGGCTCGCTCTTCGCGCAGACCGCGGTCGGGGTCGCAGTCATATCGCCTGAGGGCGGCTTCGTGCGCGCAAACGAGGCGCTGTGCCGCATGCTCGGCTACGGCGAGCAGGAGCTCCTGCAAAAAAACGTGCGGGACGTCACCCACGCCGACGATCTGGAATCCACTCAGGAGATCCGGCTGGAGTTCCTGGCGGGGCCGGGTGCTCGCGTCCACGAAAGACGTTATTTGCGCAAGGACGGCTCGGCCCTCTGGGTCCAGGTCGTGGGGGCGCTGGTGCGCGACGGCTCGGGTTCCCCGCAATGCTTCGTCGTCTTGGTTTACGACATCACCGAACTCAAGTTGGCCCAGGATGCGCTCAAGGCGAGCGAATCCCGTTTCCGCCGCATGGTGGAGCTGAGCTCGGACTGGTACTGGGTGCAGGATGAAAATTTCCGGTTCGTCCAGCTGTCCGGAGTGGAAAAGCGGGGCATCGACCCGGAAGCCTTCATTGGCAAGACGCGTTGGGAGCTTCAGGGTCCCGGGTCGCTTCCGGAGAAGGCCTGGCAGCAGCACCGCGAAAAGCTGGAGCGCCACGAGCCGTTCAGCGATTTCGTATACACGGCTCAGGACAACGCCGGCGAAATGCGCTATCTGAGCGTGACCGGCGAGCCGATTTTCGACGCGCAGGGCAGATTCAAGGGATACCACGGCGTCGGAAAAGACGTCACGGAAAAGGCGCGCGGGTTGAAGGATCTGGAAGACAGCGAAGAGCGCTACCGGATGCTGTTCGACATCCATCCCCGTCCGATGTGGGTCGTGGAAAACAAGACCTTGCGTTTCCTCGCCGTAAACCAGGCGGCCGTCGACCATTACGGCTATTCGAGGGAAGAGTTTCTGTCGATGACCGCGGAGCAGCTTCGCCCGCCTGAGGACATCGCCCAGCTGCTCAAGGACTTTCAGGACCCGAGCCGTTCCTACATGCAACGCGTGGCGCGGCATCGCAAGAAGAACGGGGAGCAGATCAACGTCGAAATCGTCTCCTTCAATCTCGCGTTCGACGGCCGGCCCGCGCGCCTGGCCGTGATCAGCGACGTCACCGAGCGCCTGAAAGCGGAGCAGCAGTCACGCGAGCTCGAGGCGCGGTACCGGGCACTGATCGAGTCCCGAAAAGACCCCGGCTAGCGCCGGGCCTCGGGAGACCGCTCCTGGCCCGGGGGTGAGACAAACGGCAATGAGCGCGAGAGCAACGCCGCCGTTCAGGGCAGACCAGGTCGGGAGCCTCCTGCGACCTGCCGAGATCAAGGAAGCGCGCGCGAGGCTCGAGCGCGGCGAGATCGACGGCGGGGAGCTGCGCGCGGTCGAAGACCGCTGCATCCGCAATGCAGTCGCCCGCCAGGAGTCGCTGGGGCTGGAGGTCGTGACCGACGGCGAGTACCGCCGCGGGTGGTGGAACCACGACTTTCTCGGGAAGATCTCCGGCGTGGAGATCGAGCTCGATCAGAAATCGTACAAGTTCGCCGGATCCGACGATCCGCGCTACACGCCGAAAGTGAGGCGCCGGGTGCGCCGCGCGCGCCCGATGATGCTCGATCACTTCCAGTATCTGAGCTCGGTCGCAAGCAAGACGCCCAAGTTCACCATGCCTTCGCCTTCCATTCTCTATCACCGCGGCGGCAGGGCGGCGATCGACCGCGAAGCGTATCCGGATCTCGATCGGCTCTGGAGCGACGTCGGCCGCGTCTATCAGGAGGAAATCCGCGATCTGGCGGCCGCGGGCTGCACCTATCTGCAGATCGACGACACGAGCTTTTCGTTCCTGTGCGACGGGAAATTCCGGGCGAGCTGCCGCGCGCGCGGCGACGATCCGGACGCGCTTCCGCACATGTACGCCAAAGCGGTCAACGCGGCGGTCGCCAGACGGCCCGCAGGAATGACGATCGTCATGCACACCTGCCGCGGCAACTGGAAAAGCACCTGGCTCGCCGAGGGCGGCTACGATCCGGTCGCCCAGGCCGTGTTCAACGAGGTGAACGTGGACGGCTGGTTCCTCGAGTACGACAGCGAGCGCGCCGGCAGCTTCGAGCCGCTGCGCTTCGTGCCGAAGGGAAAGAAGGTGGTACTCGGCCTCGTGTCGACCAAAACGCCCGTGCTCGAGAACAAGGACGCCCTGAAGCGGCGCATCGATCAGGCGGCCCGGTACGTTCCGCTCGAGAACCTTTGCGTGAGCCCGCAGTGCGGCTTCGCGAGCAGCCACCACGGCAACCTTCTGACCGAAGACGATCAATGGAGAAAGCTCGCGCTCGTCGTGGAAGTGGCAGGCGAGGTGTGGGGCGGCTCCTAAAGCGGCTATTCGACTGTCACGCCGGAAAGCTTGATCAGCCGGTCCCAGCGGGCGTGTTCGGACTTGAGGTATTCGGCGAACTCCTCGGGCGTGTTGCCGACCACCTCGAACCACTGCTTCGTCACGTATCGCTCGCGGAACGCCCGATCGAGAAGGATCTTGGCCGTGTCGTCGTAGATCTTGGCGACGGTCCCGCGCGGCATGCCCGCGGGTCCCACCAGCGCGAACCACGTTCCGGCCTCGTAGCCGGGGACGCCTGATTCGGCGACCGTGGGAAGATGAGGCAGCGCCGCGATCCGGCGCGCGGTCGCGGCGGCGAGGAGCTTCAACCTGCCCGCTCGCGCGTGCGACTCGACCAGAAGCGGGGTCACCATCATCATCTGTATCTGGCCGGAAAGAAGATCGGTGACCGCGGGTCCCGCGCCTTTGTAGGGCACGTGCAAGATGTCGATGCCGAGCAGGTTCTTGAGGTAGTCCACGCTGATGTGCGCCGAGGAGCCCAGCCCGAAGGAACCGTAGGAGAGCGAGCCGGGTTTGGCTTTCGCGAGCGCGACGAATTCCTGGAACGTGTTCGCGGGCACCGAAGCGTGCACGGCTATGACCCACGGGAAACGCACCAGCACCGTGATCGGCGTGAAACCCTTCAGGCCGTTGTAGGGGAGATTCTTGTACAGGTGCGGGTTGATCACGAACGATGAGGCGTCGGAGACGAGCAGCGTGGCGCCGTCGGGCGCCGACTTCGAAACATACTCGGCGCCGACGATCTGGTTCGCGCCCGGGCGGTTCTCGACCAGCACCGGCTGCCCCCAGATTACCGAGAAGCGCGGCGCCAAGGCGCGCGAAAAGGCGTCGGTCGCGCCGCCCGGCGAAGTCGGCACGACGATCTTCACCGGGCGAGACGGGAAGTTTTGCGCTGGCGCGAGGAAAGGCAGCGCGGCAAGCGCGGCGGTGACGAGCACGAGCAAACGCACTGAAATCCTCCGTTGTGCGCTTATTGTAGTTCGGGCTTGGGCCAAGCGGTCCCTCCAGTCGCTCAGCCGAGACCGTGAATTTGTCACGCTTTTTTGGGGTCATCCCGGCCCGGAATTTGCATTAGAACAAGAGGGGCTCAGGTTTTTGGAAAGCCCTTACCGGGTTTTGCCCGATTGGCCCGGTGGCAAGGCGACGCTAGCCTAGCGATCGAACGGAACAGAAACAGTCAGGCGACACCTATGAGAATGCCACAGATCGTGAATCTGAATCCGCAGCTCAGCCGCGTCGAAGCGGAACTCTCGGCCCGCATCTGGGCGGTGTTCGGCCGCTTCCCCGATCTCTGCGGGTTTTCGCTCCAGGACCGCACCGGCTTGCCCGACTACATCGATACCTCCAGCATGCGGGACGAGCTTTTCGTCACGGAACTCGGCTTCTCCGCTCCGGTCAGCGAGTTGGCATATGACGAGGCCTACCAACTGATCGCCGACGCCGTCGCGGACATCGTGTCCGAACGGCCCGAGGCCTTGGAGCTGTTGCGCGGGCGCACTTTCGCGAGGACGCTCCACTAGCGACGTTCCGACCGTCTGCGCAGCGTTGCCGGGGCGCGCGGCGATATAGAATAAGCACGGTTCGAAGAAGAAAGGTCGCCGTGCACTTCGTTGCGTGGCTCGCGCTGGTCGCTGCCGCTTCGGCCGCGGTCGCGCAGACGTTTCGCTCGCATCCCCGATCGAGGAGAAAAATTCCATGAGCCGAAGTCCTGACCCATCCCGTCGTCGCGTGCTTGCCGCGCTTGCCGCTGCGGCGGCCGTTGCACCGTTCGGCGCGCTCGCTCAGGGAATTTCCAAGCGCCCCGTGCGGATCGTCGTTCCGTTCACGCCCGCCGCCGGGCCGGACATCGTGGCGCGCTTGCTCGCGCCCAGGCTGCAGGCGCGCTGGGACCAGCCTTTCTTCGTCGAGAACAAGCCAGGCGCATCGGGAACGATCGGCACCGAAGTAGTGGTGAAGTCGCCGCCCGACGGCCATACGATCATGGTCGGCCCTGCGTCTATCGTCACCGCGCCGCATCTTTATCCGAAGATCTCCTATGACGTGGTGAAGGATCTCTCCGCGATCACGAACGTCGGCTCGACGAGCCTCGCGCTCGTGGTGCACAAGTCGGTGCCCGTGAGCACGGTGCGGGAGTTCATCGCCTGGGTGAAGTCGCAGCCCGGCAAGCTCAACTACGGCTCTCCGGGTAACGGCACGCACCATCACTTCTGCATGGAGTTGCTCAAGCTGCAGGCGGGCCTGGACATCGTGCACGTGCCCTACAAGGGGTCGGCGCCCGCTGAGAACGACTTGATCGCGGGCGTCATTCCCACCATGTTCCTCCCGGTCCACGTTGCG
>VBCJ01000294.1 GCA_005884335.1 Betaproteobacteria bacterium
CCGCCCGACATTGCCCGGGTTGATCCGGTACTTTGCCAGCGCCCGCGCGCAATCGGGGTGCTCGGCGAGCAGCTTGTGCCCATTGAAATGGAAATCGCCCACCAGGGGCACGTTGCAACCCAGGGCGTCCAGGCGCTCGCGGATGCGCGGGACCTGCGCTGCCGCCTCGGCGGTGTTGACGGTGACACGCACGAGCTCCGAACCGGCACGGGCAAGCTCGACGACCTGGGTCGCGGTGCTCTGGGGGTCGGCCGTGTCGGTGTTGGTCATGGATTGCACCAGGACCGGCGCGCCCCCCCCGATCAGCACGTGCCCGACGCGGACTTGGCGCGTTTTGTGTCTCGGAATATTCGTCATCGGTTGTTTCAATTCAGCGTCAGTCGCGCGACTTCGATCTGGATGTAGGGTTTCAGGTCGACGGGGTTGTTGTTGTAGATAAGGCGCACGGCCGCGCCGTTGCCGATCACAAGAGACAAGGGGGGCCGCCCGAGGACCACCCTGCGGCTTCCAGCGGGATTCAGTTGCGACATCAGCGTCTTGCCGTCCCGGTCCCTGATCTCGACCCAGGATTCTCTGTCGAACTCGAGCCGAATCCGCGCTTCGCCTCCGACGCCGCCCGAGGGCTGCTGCGCTGGTGCGGCGGGAGTCTCCACCACGGGGCTCGAAGGCGCCGCTGCAGCCGTCGGGATCTGCATCTCGGCACGCGGCGCGTCGGGCTGCACCGCAGGAGGCGCCTTGGATTCCTTCTGCGCGGGAGCTGTGTTCGACGCGAATCTTGCCCAAGGGAAAGCTCCCGCGCTCCACTCATAGAGGATGCCGGCCACGACGATGAGGGCGAGGACCGAAAGAGCCAGGTAGGCCCGGGTGCCGCGCTTGCCGCTGTGCACGAAAGGGATGCCCTTGTCGCGCAGATCGAGGTCGATCTCCCCGGGGACATATCGCTGCTCGAGCTCTTCGAGCATGGGCTGCGGATCCGTGTCGAGCAGCTTGGCGTAACCGCGCACCATCCCGCGGACGAACGTCGTTCCGGGCAGCTTGTCGAACTCCTCGGCTTCGAGCGCCTCGATTTGGCGCACGCCGTACTTGAGTCGCTGCGCGACATCGGCGATCGACAGCTTACGCTCGAGGCGCAGCTGCGCGAGCATGCGTCCGGGCCCGGCTTTAACGGAAGATCCGCCGGGTTCAACTTCCTGATTCATTCGAACCGCCCTTTTTGCAGTTCCTGGTATTCCTTCGACCCGGGAAAGCGCCGACGCAGCTGGTTGGCGTAGCTCGTCACGGCGGACGAATCTCCCAGTCTGCGTTCAATCCGCAGCGCAAGCCATAACGATTCCGCAGTGGGCTCGGCGAGCTTGTTGTAGCGAGCTGTAAGGCCGCGCGCGGCGTCGAGTTCCCCGCGTCGGTACTTGAGCTGGGCGAAATTGATCAGCGCCGGATAGTAGTTCGGATCCAGCTTGAGCGCGCGTTCGAGATAGTCGTAGGCGTCGCGCTCGTTGTTCTTGCGCATCGCACACACCGCCGCCATCGCATAGGACTTTTGCGGCGTGGCGTAAAGGGGATGGCGGACCGCCATCAGGAAATAGCGGATCGCCTCTTCCTCACGCTTGTTTTCGCATAGAAACCACGCGTAGTTGTGATTGGTGTCCGGATCGTTGGGATTGAATCTCAGCGAGCGCTCGAACGCCTCCTCGGCCAGGTCCTTTTCGCGCAAGTCGACGTACACGAGGCCCAGCACGTTGTAAGCCGGCGCGTAACCCGAGTCAGCCGCGATCGCGATGCGCGCTTCGGCGAGCGCCACGCCGAGGTTTCCTCGCTGATAGTAGGAACCGGCCAGTTCGGTATGAATACGCGCGCGCTCCCGGCCGCCGGCCACCTCCCCGATGATGGCTCCGCTGTCGGTCTCGCCTGGCAACGCGCCGGAGAGCGGCCCTCCGGCGCAGCCGAAAAGCGATGCGACGCCGGCGAGCACCGTCACGGCGCGAAGCGATCGATTCAAGAGCCCGCCCCTTCCAGGCGCGCCGGCCTGCGGGTACGGTCATGGATCTTTCCGGCCAGTTGTCCGCACGCTGCGTCGATTTCGTCCCCGCGCGTCTTGCGCGTGGTCGTGACGATCCCGGATGCGCCGAGCACCTCGCTGAAGCGTTCGATCACTCGGCGCGGGGAGCGCACAAAGCCCGAATTCGGGAACGGATTGAACGGAATCAGGTTGATCTTGCACGGCACCCGCGAAACCAAATCTACGAGCTGGCGTGCGTGCTCCTCGGCGTCGTTGACGCCTTCGAGCATGACGTATTCGAAGGTAATGAAGTCGCGCGGGGCACGCTCGAGGTACCGCAGGCACGCGGCAAGCAACTCGGCGAGCGGATACTTGCGGTTGATGGGCATGAGCGTGTCGCGCAGCGCGTCGTTCGGCGCGTGCAGCGATACCGCAAGCGCCACCGGGCATTCAGCGGCCAGGCGGTCGATCATCGGCACGATGCCGGACGTGGAGAGCGTCACGCGGCGTCGCGAAAGCCCGTAGGCGTCCTCGTCTATCATCAGCTTCAGCGCCGAGACGGTATTGTCAAAGTTGAGCAGGGGCTCGCCCATCCCCATCAACACGACGTTGCTGATGACGCGCTCGCCGCCCGGAGTCGCGCCGAGCTCGCGGTTGGCAAGCCAGAGCTGCCCGATGATCTCGGACACCGAGAGATTGCGGTTGAATCCCTGCCTGCCGGTCGAGCAGAACTGGCAGGCCAGTGTGCAGCCCGCCTGAGTGGAGATGCACAAGGTACCACGGTTCGTTTCGGGAATGAATACCGTGTCGACCGCATTGCCTTTGCCGACGTCGAGCAGCCATTTGCGAGTTCCGTCCCGGGCCAAGCTGTCGCTCACGATTCGCGGCGGCGAAATGCATGCGGTCCGGAGGAGTTTTTCGCGCAGCGGTTTCGCAATGTCGCTCATCCGCGCAAAATCCGATTCGCCGAGTCGATGCATCCAGCGCTTGACCTGTCGCGCCCGGAACGGCTTCTCATCGAGGCTCGCGACGAAGGCTGCGAGCCCTTCGCCGTCCAGATCGAGGAGATTGACGCTCATTTAACGGGAAAAGATCTCGGAAGCGGAAAAAAAGTACGCGATCTCGGTGCGGGCGGTCTCGGGCCCGTCGGAACCGTGCACCGCGTTCGCATCGATGCTCTCGGCAAAATCGGCGCGGATCGTGCCCTTTTTCGCCTTCTTCGGATCGGTCGCGCCCATCAGTTCGCGGTTCCGCGCAATGGCGTCCTCACCCTCCAGCACCTGCACCATGATCGGCCCGGAGGTCATGAATCTCACCAGATCGCGGAAAAACGGGCGCCCGCGATGCACGGCGTAGAAGCCTTCGGCCTCCCTTTGCGACAGATAGCGCATGCGCGCTGCCACGATATTCAGGCCGGCCCGCTCGAACCTCGAGTAGATTTGTCCGAGGGCGTTTTTCGCCACAGCATCCGGTTTGACGATGGACAAGGTTCGCTCTACAGCCATGCAAGATCTCCGCTTGGAATTCTGGAAGCGACACAAGAAACTCGTCTAACGTTTTATTTTAACAGGCTTTTGCCGGAGTGTCGCGCCCGGACTAGGACTTGTCTGGCGGCTCGTCTGCCGTCACCGAAAGACAATCCGAGGCCGGGGAAAGCCGGTTCATCATGTCAGCGTTCTGTAAGTCTAGCATCAGGTTATTGCAAGCCTGACCCGCGTACAGTTTCACGCGTAGTCTCTTTCCTCCTCTGTGGCGTGGGGGCGCGACTCGCGCTCCCACGCACTTTTTTCCCGGAATGTCCGTGTGCCCCGCTCGAGAACCCGGAGCCCGTCCGCGTGCTATCCTGAACTTCGAACCAGTTCAACCACTTGTTATGCGAGTTCTGATCGTCGAAGACGATAATGCGCTGGCGGACGGGCTCATACGAACGCTGAGACAATCGGGCTACGCCGTGGATCACGCGGAATCGGGCGAGCTTGCTCTGCGGGCCTGCGCGGAAGAACACTATGACCTGGTCGTGCTCGATGTGAGTCTTCCGGGCATAGACGGGTTCGAGGTGTTGCGCCAGCTGCGCCGCGACAACCACTCCGGCAGCATCCTGATCCTTACCGCCCACGACGCCGAGGTGGATCGCGTGCGCGGCCTCGACCTGGGCGCCGATGACTACGTCGCCAAACCCTTCTCGCTCCCCGAGCTGGAAGCGCGCGTGCGCGCGCTCATCCGCCGCAGCCAAGCGGTCAAGAGCCCCAAGTTGCGCTTCGGCCGCTTGAGTGTCGATACGGTGGCGCGACGCGCGAGCATCGGTCCGGACCTTCTCGACCTCACCCCCCGCGAGTGGGCGGTGCTCGAATACCTGCTCATGCGGGTCGGGCAGGTGGTCAGCAAGGAGCATATGCTGCAGGCGATGTGCAGCTGGGACGACTCGCTGACTCACAACGCCATCGAAGTGTACATCTCGCGACTGCGCTCAAAGCTCCACGACGCAGGAATCAGGATTCGCACGGTGCGTGGATTCGGCTATATGGTCGAAGACCCGGATGCAGTCTAGCCTTCGCACGCATCTCACCTATTGGCTGATCGGCCCGTTGCTGTTGCTGGTTGTGGCGGGAAGCTTCGTTTCCTATCGCATCGCGCTTGATGCGGCCACCAAGGCCTACGACAGCGCGCTTCTCGATCCGGTCCTCGCGATCGCCAGTCACCTGCGCCGCACCGGCAGCCGGCTCGAGCTCGACTTGCCTTCGATCGCGATCGAAGCGCTGCGCATCGATACCGAGGACCGTGTCTACTACCAAGTGCTGGGGCCGGATGGCGAGCTGATCGCCGGGACGCCCCGGCTGCCCGCGCCTCCGGAACGCCTGGCACCGGAGGAGCATGTCTTCTACGATGCAAGGCTCGAAGGCGAGCGAGTGCGTATCGCGGCGCGTGCGGTCAAGGTCGAACCCGGGATCGCGATCGTGCAGGTTGCAGAGACACTTGTGAAAAGAGACAAGCTCGTGCTGGAGCTTCTGTTTGCTTCGACGGTGCCCCAGTTGCTGATAGCTTTTGCCGCCGTGGCTCTTTTCTGGCTCGGCATCGGCCAGGGACTGAGGCCTCTGGATCGCCTGCGCGAGGAGATCGCGGCACGTTCTCCGCGCGACCTTCGCCCGGTATCCGAGCAAGACAAGCCGCAGGAGGTACGCTCGCTCGTCAGCGCGCTCAACCGGCTGCTCTCCCGGCTGAACGCGGCGATCGAATCGCAGCAGCGCTTCATCGCCAACGCAGCGCACCAGCTGCGAACGCCTCTTGCAGGACTCAAGACTCACGCGGAGCTCGCGCGCCGCCAGCCTTCGACTTCGGAACTGAGCTCGCTTCTGGCCATGATCGCAGGGGAGACTCAGCGCACGAGCCACCTCGTCAACCAGCTGCTGACTTTGGCGCGCGCGGAGCCGGGGGAAGCGGCGAGCGGCCAACCCGTCAACTTGCACGAGATCATCAGCCGCGATCTGCGCGACTGGGTGCAACGTGCCCTCGGGAAAAACATCGATCTCGGCTTCGAGCTCGAGGATGCATGGACTCTGGGTGAACCGCTCCTGCTGCGCGAGCTGGTCGCGAATCTGCTCGACAATGCGCTTGCGTATACCCAGGCGGGCGGCAGCGTCACGGTGCGCACGGGAGTACGCGACGGCGAGTCGGTGCTCGAGGTGGAGGACAACGGGCCGGGCATTCCCGAGGCCGAGCGCGAGAAGGTTTTCGAGCGCTTCTACCGCATCGCGGCGACCGGAGGCGAAGGCTGCGGGCTGGGATTGTCCATCGTCTCAGAGATCGCCGAAAGGCACAGCGGCAGGATAGACTTGAGCCTGCCCTCAGGGGGGCGCGGCACGCTGATCCGGGTCGTTTTTCCGCGTCTGGCCGCACAGGCCGCCCACATCGTTCTTCCCGTCTCTAGTCGAACGGTTCCCACGTCACGATAAGACCCGCCTCGGCCGGGGCCGCGCGAAATTCGCAAGCATCGCCGATGCCCGGAACGGAAACGAGCACATCGCCACAGAAAATCAACGGCAGGCGGGCGCGGCGCCACGGCGGAATGCCCCACTCCCGGAACAAATTCTTCAGCGTGCGACGCGGCCGGCGGGTGTCCAAGCGCAAACGCTCCCCGCCCTGTCGCAGGCGCACGGTGACGCGCCCCGCGCGCAGTTTCGCGACACTCAGACCTCGTCCTTCTTCGGGCTTGAACTTCAGCACTCCGCCGAGTGAAAGCATGGGCAGGGCGTTTCCGCCATCCCAGACTTCGCGTAGGTCTCGCTCGAGCGTTTCCGAGGCGCGCCGCAGGTACAGCTTTTCGCGGTAGCGGAGAAATGTCCAACCCGGTACCGCAAAGCTGAACCGGGAATCGGGCCGAGACTCCCTGAGTTGGCGCAGCAACTCGGCTGTCCGAGCCGCCGAAAGCGGCTCGAACCCTCGGGTTTCGCACCAATGGCGCAGAACATTCTTGGCCCGAGCTTCGCCCAGCCGATGCAAGACCGGAATATCGACGGCGGTACCGCCGCCGCAGCGCTCGAAATCGCCGCGTGCCATCTCGTCGAGCAGCTCGCGCGCCTCCGCGAGGTGGGCGGCGGTTCGAGCGACCGTCGCGCGCGCCGCAGGAAATTGCCGCTCGATCAACGGGAACGCCTCGTGCCTGAGAAAATTGCGCTGGCGAAGGGTATCGACGTTGCTTTCATCTTCGACCCACTCGAGCCCCCGCAGGCGCGCGTAGGACTCGATCTCGGCACGCGACATCGCGAGCAGCGGGCGCAGCAACCGTGCGCGCGTGCCGGGAAGCGCCCTCGAGGGAGACATGGCGGCAAGGCCCCGCAGGCCCGCCCCGCGGAGAAGTCGCAGCAACAGCGTCTCGGCTTGGTCATCGCGGTGCTGCGCGAGGACGATGAAATCGGCGTCCACGCGGGCGAACGCCTCATAGCGGGCCTGCCGTGCGGCACCCTCCAGGCCGAGATTGCGGTAAGGACCGATGTCGACGGTCTCCAGCTGGAGCGGAATCCGAAACCCGGCACATAGCCGGGCGCAAAACTCCGCCCAGCGCTCGGCGTTGGGGCTGATGCCATGATTGATATGCACCGCGCGAAGCGAAAAGCGCATCACGGGCGCCAGCTCGGTCAGGGCAGACAGCAGCGCCACCGAATCGACGCCGCCCGATAGACCCATTGCGAGGTGCGCCCCCGGGAAGATCGCCGGCGCAAGCACCGCCGCCGCCCTTTCGGGCAACTCACCTGAGCTCGAGTTCCTTGAACTTCCCATAACCCATCAGGCGCTCGAAACGCTCCTCGACGAGTTCCTGGGGACGCTTGTCGGCAAGACCACGCAGCGCGTCGGTGAGAGCTTTCTTCAGGCTCTGGGCCATGGCCGCCGGATCGCGATGCGCGCCGCCCAGCGGCTCGTTGACGATCTTGTCGATCAAACCGAGAGTCTTCAGACGGCTGGCAGTGATCCCGAGGGTTTCCGCCGCCTCCGGCGCCCTGTCGGCGCTCTTCCACAAGATCGACGCGCAGCCTTCCGGAGAAATCACCGAGTAAGTCGCGTACTGAAGCATCATCACGATGTCGCCCACGGCGATGGCGAGCGCCCCGCCTGAACCGCCCTCGCCGATGATGGTGCAAACGAACGGCACCCTCAGCTCCGCCATCACATAGAGGTTGCGGCCGATCGCCTCGGCCTGCCCGCGCTCTTCCGCGCCGATCCCCGGATACGCCCCGGGCGTATCGATGAAGCTCAAGACCGGGATGCCGAACCTTTCCGCGAGCCGCATGAGCCGCATGGCTTTACGGTAGCCTTCCGGCCGGGGCATGCCAAAGTTTCGGAAGATCTTCTCCTTGGTATCGCGTCCCTTCTGATGGCCGATCACGATCACCGACTGGCCGTTGAAACGGGCAAGACCTCCGACGATCGACGGGTCGTCCGCAAACGAGCGGTCGCCGTGCAGTTCCTCGAAATCGGAAAACAGCGCGGCGGCGTAATCGAGCGTGTACGGACGTTGCGGATGCCGCGCCACTTGAGCGACCTGCCAAGGCGTGAGCTTTCCATAGATCTCTCTGGTGAGCGCGGCGCTCTTTTTCTGCAGGCGCTGGATTTCCTCCGAGATGTCAGTCGCCGAGTCGTCCTGCGCGAAGCGCAGCTCCTCGATTTTCGCCTCCAGCTCGGCGATCGGCTGCTCGAAATCGAGAAACGCCGTTTTCATAGGAAAATCCCGAAAAAACAGGTCATTGTACCCGAATCGCGGGAGCCGCCCTTAAGTCGACCCCCCGAGATTCAATACTCGACCGGAACGGGATCGAGGCTGCGCCAAAGATACCAGGTCGCGACCGAACGCCAGGGATCCCAGACCGAGGCAAGCTTGCGCATCGTCCGAAGCGACACCGAGCGACCGCGAAAATAATTCCGACAGATGGCGCGCCGCAGCCCAAGATCGTCCAGAGGCAACACATTGGGGCGCAACAGGCAAAAAATCAGGAACATCTCCGCGGTCCAGCGTCCGATGCCCCGAACCTGGACGAGCTCGGCGATCACCGCCTCGTCCTCCATCTCGGCCCAAGCCGCGACGTGCAGGCTCCCGCGGACGAAATGGCGGGCGAGTCCGGCGAGATACTCGGCCTTGCGCCTGGACAGGCCGCAAGCGGCGAGCCTCGCGCGTCCTGCGTCGACGACCTGTCCGGGGAGCATTCGCGGCGCGACCGCGACGACACGCGCCCAGATGCTCGCGGCGGCTTTGACCGAAATCTGCTGGCCGACGATCGAGCGGGCCAGGGTGAAAAACGGCTCGCCGCGCGGCTCGAGCGCGATGCGTGGATGATCGTGGATGATCCGCGCGAGCACCGGATCTCGATTCGCGAGTGCGCGTTTGGCCGAGTGCCAATAAGATGGTGCAGCCACGCCGATGTTCTCCCTACGCGCGGGATGCGAGGGGTAGATTGAGAAGAAGGTTCTGCGGCTTCATGCGCACGACAGCTTTCTCATCCATCGACAATGCCAGATAGACGGGTCGACCCGCGATGTCCGCGCGCATCGCCGCGGACTCCTCGAAGTCGAGGCGGAACAGCGCGAGCAGGCGGCGGAGAATTCCCGGTTCAATTTCATCGCCGCGCCATAGACCGTTCAACAGTGCTGTCGACTCCGCATCCAAACCAATGTGCCAAGCCCAGCCGCGGTCCTCCACCGCGCGCAGCGGCTGTATATTCACCTTGACGCCAAAGAAATGCCGGATCCATTTTTCCATCACCCGGCAGAACGCTTTGTTGGCGGCCCGCCCGAAGTTCATGCTGATCACAAAATCGTGGCGCTGATCGCGGAGCCAGTAGGCTTGCGCGTTTTCAGTATCGAGCACATCGAGGTTCACCGTCGCCAGGGGCGCCTGCGCCTCCACAATCAACCGGCCCAGACTGCCCAGGCTCCCGCCCGAGGCGTGCATGTCGACTGTTTCGAGGTCGGCAAGCATCACCGCGCCCTCCTCGGTGCTCGCCTTTTGCTCCCGGAAGAAAACCTCTCCCGCGCGCGGCTCGAGCGCATCCTCGCAGCCCTCGAGAATATTGCGCACGATGATCTGGACGAGCTGGTCGATGAAAAGGGGCGGGACCGCGACATCTCCGCCCGAAAAAATCTCCAGGTAGGAGGACTCCAGCGACTCCGCGCGCTTCAGTCTCCCGAGGAACGCGAGCAGAACGCGGTAGTTGTCGCGGGCGTCCGCGTCCTCGATGCTCTCCAGAGCCGGCGGAGCCGGGTCCCGGCGCGGATCCTCCATGAGCGCCTCGTGCAGAGCGATCTCGTTCGGCCCGGATTCCTCGGCGGGCCGGATCTCCGGGCGCATCAGGTAGGCGCGCAGGAAATCGTCGGTGATGGAAAGGCGTCCCTCGTTGTCGCGCTCGAGCAGGTGAAAACCCGAATTGCGCCAGAAATCTTTAGAAATTGTGAATTGCTCCTGTAGTCCAACAACCCGACGAGCTGCGACGACTGATATCTTGCCAGAGATAGCGCCTACTAGAGCCGCGTGCCAAATCGGAATCTGTCCGGTATACTCCGCGCCGTCCCATCTCAATCGACGAACGCACCTATGGACCGCCACGCAAATCCAAATCCCTCTCGCCGCTTCTGCGGCGGCATGGCGCGTGGCGCGGACAGCGTGCGTTACGCCGGCTTGCCGTTCATCGGCTGCAAAGACTGACCCGCGGGCCGATTGCCCGCCGGGCTTCGAGGCGGGACGAATCGGCCGACCAGCCAGAGTCGTTTCCGCTTCGCTCAACAGGCGACGGAAAGACAATGGCGAACTTACTTCGACGACTGAATCCCACCCGAGCGTTCAACGGGCTGTGGCGCCACGGCGATTTTGTGCGGCTGTGGAGCTCGCTCACCATCACCCACTTCGGCGGGCAGATCACCTTCCTCGCGCTGCCGCTCACCGGCGCCCTGCTGCTCGATGCGACGCCGCTCGAAATGGGCGTCCTCACGGCGCTCGAGGCGCTGCCGTTCGCGCTCTTCGGCCTGTTCGCAGGCGTGCTGGTGGACCGCATGCCCAAGCTTCCGATCATCGTATGGTCGGACATCGCGCGCGCCCTGGCCTTGCTCGCGGTGCCGCTTTGCGCGTGGCTCGGCGTGCTCTCCATGGGGGTGCTCTATGCGGTCGGCTTCCTCGTCGGACTTGGAACCGTTTGCGGCTGGCCGGCTTACCAGGTCTTCATGACCGAACGGGTCGGCCGCGGCAATCTGGTCGAAGCGAACGCCAAGATCGGGGTGAGCGATTCCGCCGCGCAGCTCGTCGGTCCCGGAATTGCGGGTGCACTGATCCAGTGGCTCACGGCGCCGTTCGCGATACTGCTCGATGCGCTGTCGTTCCTGCTTTCGGCCTGGATTCTGCGCGGCATCCGCTCCGGGCCCAACGACGCGCCGAAGATGCGCGCCTCGAGCATCGGTGCGGAGATTCGCGAAGGATTGTCCGCGATCTGGCGCAACGCCGTGCTGCGTGCGCTCGCCTGGGCGATTTCCGTGTGGCAGATTTTCCGGCATGCATCGCTGGCGATCGTGGTGCTGTACGCGGCGCGCGAGCTCGGTTTCAGCGCCGGGCGTGTCGGCGCGCTGTGGATGCTCGCCGGCATCGGCTCGCTCGGCGCCACGGCCGCCATCGAGCGCCTCAACCGGCGCCTCGGCTTTGGCCCCACCATGCTGGCCGGGATGCTGGGGACGGGCGTCGGCTGGCTGCTGCTCGCCACTGCATCGGGAAGCGAGCTCGCCGCCTCGGCCCTGTTCGGCCTCGGGCTGTTCGTGCTCGACTTCAGCGGCATGGTGTTCTTCATCAACTATCTGACGCTGCGCCAGGCAGTGACGCCGGATCCGCTGCTCGGGCGCGTGACGGCGACGATGATCTGCCTCACGGTGGCGACGGCGCCTTTCGGCGGCTTGGCCGGTGGCTGGATCGCCGAGCATGCGGGATTGCGGGCGACATTGCTCCTAGCGGGTCTTGGCGCGATCGTGCTGGTACCGCTCGTCGCCTGGGCCTCTCCGCTCCTGCGCCTGCGTACGCTCGACGAAGCTCAGGAACCGCGGCAGACCGAGAGCCTTGCCGAGGAGATGGCCGGATAGCACCCAGCTATTGCGACAGGGCAGCGCGCCGCGGCTAGGCCGCCGCGCCGGCCAGCGTGATGATGCGACTGTGAGAGGAAACGTGCTGCACCAGAAATTCCATCTGGTCCGCGAGAATTTTCCGATTGGTGAGGATCAGGTACTCCGCCTTGTTCGGAACATAGGGTGCGTAGAGAAGCTCCAGTCCCGATTCTTCCGGCACGCGGTTGCGCTTGATTCCGTTGCAGGCACGGCACGCCGTGACCACGTTCATCCACGTGTCGGTGCCGCCGCGCGAAACCGGCCGGATATGGTCCCGCGTCAACCGCAGGAAGCTGAACCCCCCTCCGCAGTACGCGCAGATATGTCGGTCGCGGCGGAAAAGCTCGCGGTTGTTGAGCGGAGGCACCTGATTGAAGCCCTTCATCGCCATCGCCTTGCCCTTGATCGCGATGATCGAACGCGCCGTGATGCTGGAGCGCCTGCCCGTCGCCCGGGAGATGCCGCCGTGGAAAACGAACTCCCGCTCGCCCAGCGTCCAGGCGACCAGGTTCTTCGCGTAGTAAAAGCACGCCTGTTGCCAGTTGACCCAACGGTGAGGCACCCCATGATTATCCAGGGTCAGAATCAGCGGAATTTCGCCCGCCATGCTATGTCTCCGACTCTCTGTTGCGGCTCAAAACTCTTGCCCAAACAATCGTCTGCAGCGGATTGTGCCGGAAATTTCCGGGCTACGCCATACCTTGGCGGCGGATTCGGCGGTCAAGCCGCTTTGGACGCCGATTCGGCCAGTTCCGCCCTGTAGGCCTCCTCCATCCTTGGCTTCAAGTCGTGCTGGGCGAGCGCCTCTGTAAAGAGCTTGCGAATCTCCGGCTTTTCGTCCACGTAGTCGATCTGGTCGCCGCCCATGCGCCTGCTGATCCAGGCTTTGGGAACCCCTTGTTCGTTCCGAATGGACGTGGCTTCGTGCTTGAACGCCAGATAGCGCGCGGGCGCTGAGCCCGTATTGAAATGCTGGTGGAACCACATGTTCGGCGGCACGATCATCGTTCCGACCTGCCAGTCGTAACGGCGCGGCTCGTCGCCCTCGGGCCACATGAGGCTATAGCCCTCCCCGGAGAGCACGATCACATGCGCGCCGGGGCCGTGCGCGTGTGCCTTCTTGTACGTGCCGATGGGAAACTGTGAGATATGGCTGTTCATCGATCCCCGCGCCATATTGAAGCGGATGTGCCCGCCGCCCGCGCCGCGCTCCTTGGCGGAAATGAGCGGCAAGTTGACGGCGTCGGAGACGAAGTTGGTCTGGAGCAGCAGGCCCTTCTGTTCGCCCTTGTTGCTGAAGTAGTCCGGCTCGCCGGAAAAACGGTTCTTGAAATCATATTTCGTGTTGAATACGAACTCGACATCCTCATAGAGGTTGATGACCGCGGGCCCGTTGGTCACCGCCACGTAGCGCGCGGGCCCTCTGCCCGATCCGTTGAAATGTTGGTGCCAAGCGTTGAGGGGGATCGCAAATAGCGAACCCGCCTTCCATTCGAAGGTGATGCGCTGGCCGGCGTCGTTCCAAACCGTCGTGGAGCCGAGGCCGGTCAGTACGTAGATCATTTCCTCGAACAGCTGTCGCTGCGGCGCGAGCTTTGCCCCAGCCGGGATTTCGCACACGTAGCAGTCGTTCGAGGTCCGCGAGGCATCGTGATTGAGGTAGACGCCGAATCCTCCGCGCCGTACCCAAGGCTTCAGCGCAACGGTGCGCAGGTTCGCAACGTAGTGCGCGCCGATGATGTCCAGACCTTCGCTTCGCACCCAGCGCGCGTACGGTGTGTCTTTTTCGGTCGCAAACTTCTTTGCGAATTCTTCCGGGACGATAGCGTCTCTAGCCATGGAATGCTCCTACACCTGTAGAGCGATGCCGCGCCAGCGTTAAGCGGGCTCCTTGACCTTCCCCGCGAGATATTGCTTGATGAGATCCGCGTTGAGCACGACCTTGGAGTCGTACTCCGGCGCGTCCTCCAATTGCTCGAGGTCGTTCAATCCGCAATATTTGTAAATGCGGTTGGTCGCGGAGATGAGTCTCGCGGGACGCTGTGGATCCGCGTTGAAATGCTGATGGATCGTGTTGGGTGGAATGTAGATCACGTCCCCCGCTTCCCACTCGTAGCGCTTCACTTCCGCCTGTGGCTTCCAGTGGTAGGTGTCGGTGATCTCCACGTCGCAGTCCTGGTGCAAGTCGTAACCGCGGCCTTCCACGACGTACAGGCACTCCTCGGCGAGGTGCCGGTGCTTCCCCGATCGGCTCCCGGGCGGAACGATTTGCATGTAAGCGTCCACCGTTTCCATACGCGTGTTCATCTGCTCGTTCAACAGATGCTTGAGCAAGCCCTGCCGGGACATCTCCCACGGCATCTCTTCCGGATGTACGATCTTCTTGCGCTTGGCGTTGCGCACCGGCTGATTCAGCGCGTCGTCCAGCAACGCCTGGTACAACTTTCCACTCGTCGTCCCGCGCATCCAGGCTTTCGATTCACCCCAGGCCATTTCGTTTCTCCTTCGTAATCGTCACGCGCTCATCATTTCGCATGGTTGTAATCGACCTCTGCCTCCCTGGCCTCGAAGCCCTTCCCGCCGGGGGCGGGCTCGGTGGGACGAGGCTCGACAAGATGCTGGAACAGCATGTTCAGGAACATGTACATCGGCTTGGTCTTCAGCACGAGCGCGCGCGCCGGCTTGGCGGGATCGGCGTTGAAGTGCTGATGCACGCAGTTGTTGTGGACCACCGCAATGTCCCCTGCCTGCCAGTCGTACCGGATCCCGTCGTGGATCTCGTAACCCTTGCCGTCGAGGATATAGAACGCCGCCTCGTTGACGTGGCCGTGTTTCTGGGACTTGCCTCCAGGGCCGTATTCCTCGAGGTGGATGTGCAGCGTCTGCGTGATTCCGTCCTCGGGCTCGACGTAGTGACGGCTGTACGCCTGTGGACCGTCGATGAACTTGATCTGGTTGCCCTTGCGCACGCGAGGCAGTGCGCGCAGCCGGGCGAGTTCGTCCTTGAGCTTGTAATGCCCGGTGATGGCCCGGACAAATACCCGGTTTTTCTTGCTGCTGTAATGCGATTCGACGCCCATCTGTCTCTCCGTTCGTGCCGACATTATACCCTTCCACTTTAAGGGCTTTGCGGCCTCCGTTCCCGCGCGCTGCGTTCAGCCTGGCGGAACCTGATGGTGCCCGTGACGCTCGTGACCGTGGCGGTGCGCGCGCCCGCGCGGGGACCGCGGGTCCTCGCTGAATACCAGGGATTTGACGGTGACGGGAACGGTCTGCGAGGGCATGCGAATGCGCCCCAGGTCGATGTAGTCGAAATCCCAGAGGATGACGCCGTCGATGACGAGGATCTCGCTTTCGACGCTCATTTCATCCCTAAGGATCGCGCCGAGGGTCTGTGCGATATCTCCGTCGATCATGATGTAAAGGGGCATGCCCTTCGCAAGGGTTTTCGCTAGTCCGTTCCGGATACCCAAGGCGAAGGCGGCGATACGCTCATAGGACGGAATTCCTTCCCAACGCAGGGCGAGCGCCGTCTCGCTGTCGCCTTCGATGAGATCGAAAGCCTTGAAGTGTTCGGCGATTGCGTGCGCAAGCCTCTTAGGATCGATGTGCTCTTCGCAAACGTAGGACGGCTGCAGCACCTGCAGGTTTTTCCTGGGCAACAGCGCTCCCGGATTCGAGATGTAGATCGTGTTGCCGCTGAGCTGGACGCTGTACTCGGAAGCTCCGAGCGCCGTGGCGCGGATGCACTCACCAGGCGGCAGCAAGGGCCAGGGCAAGGCACCCGCGTCCACTTTTCTCCGCAGTGCGAGGCCGAGCAGGAGGCCCATGTCTCCGAATTCGCGCGTCTCCCGTTGATAAACGTATTCGGCCACTCCGCCGGAAAACATCACGCCGTCGATTCCGTCCAGCCTGGGAAGCGGTTCAGTCAGGAACAGGCTCTGCACTTCGGCTGGAAAGGAGCGCTCCGAAACCGAGGCGAGAATGGCCTCGGCCATCCATTCCGCGACTCGCTCCATGGCCGCGGCGTCGGCGACATCGCCGCGGCTCCAGCGAAATCCCGCCTGGGCGGCGAGATGGCGCCCGGCGGGATCAAGCCGCACGATGCGCCTCGCTTCATCGATGACCAGCAGCCGCCCGCCCACGTGCACTGCGGCCGTAGCGATCACCTTCCCCCGCTCGACAAGGGCAAGCTTGGTGGTGCCGCCGCCGATGTCGACGTTGAGTATGCGCTTGCCGGAGTCGTGAGATACCCGAGCGGCCCCCGAGCCGAAGGCCGCGAGCATCGATTCCATGTGGTGGCCGGCGGTCGCGCACACAAATTCCCCACGCTGCTCCGCAAGCACGCTCGCGATGGCTTCGGCATTTTCGCGCCGCAGAGCTTCGCCGGTCAGGATCACGACCCCGGTGTCGATGTTGTCCGGATGAAGTCCAGCGTCGGCGAAAGCCCGGTCGATGATGGCTCCCAGTTCCGCATCGTCGATGAGCTCCTCGCTCCGATAAGGAGTCAGGGAGACCGGGGACTGGAACAGCGTCTCCCGGGAAACGACGAAGTAACGGCTCGAAAGCTCCTCGCCCATTCGCCGCAGATTGATGCGGGAAAAAATGACCTGCGTCCCCGAAGAGCCGATATCGATTCCGACACTGAGCAGCGAGACATGATCCTGGATCCACAAGGCGTTGTCCTCGAGACGGCCGTCCGTCTCGTAGTGGTCGTGGTCGTGGTCAACCTCTTCGTCTGCGTCATGGCTATGATCGTAATCACGGCCGTGAAGATGGTCCTCCAGCTTATGAGGCCGCTTCGGGTTCGGGTTGTCCGGCATGGGAATCAGGGTAATGCCCGGGTGGGTTGGCGAAAAAAGGGGCCGCCCTTGCACAACCCCCTTTTGGAAATTGGCGCGCCCGGCAGGAATTGAACCCACGACCCCCTGGTTCGTAGCCAGGTACTCTATCCAACTGAGCTACGGGCGCGAAACGAGGCGTCAATTATAGCAGGCGGTATTGGGGGTCCTGGATCTTGCCGGAGAGAGAGTCATCGAGCTCCCGTTTCGCCCGCGACTGAACCGCCCTACAATGCTCGTACATGTCTCTCATTCGATGCCAGTACTGCGAGCAAAGCAACCCGGCGGAGGCAAGGTTCTGCAATGCCTGCGGTGGAGCATTGCGCCTTCCGCCGCACCTTGCATCGTGCCCGCGCTGCGGGACGGTGAATCCGGTAACAACGGCCGTGTGTTGCTGGTGCCGCGCCCAGTTGCCGGGGCACAGGGAACGCGCGCTCGTTCCCGTCTCGCCCGCCGCCGAAGTCTCCAGGTCCTTGCCTCGCCGGCGCTCTCGAGTGATCGTCGGAACAGCGGTTGTCGCGGCGATTGCCGTCCTTGGCTACTACACCTACCGCCAACGTTCGCTCGCCGACGCGCCTCAGCCGCCCGCCGCGAGCAGCGAAGCGAGCGGGCGCGGCGCTCCTGCCGGCGCCGGCTTCATCGGCCGGGATGCGGCGTCCGACGAACCGAAATCAGCCGGTGCCGACGACAGCGCCGGGCTCACCGGCCTTGCGACCTCGCCACCCGGGACCCCGCTTGCTGCCCCGGTGCGTGCCGCGGCAAACCAGCCGCGCGCGGACCGTCAGCCGGTAAAATCACAGGAAGCGAAAGCAAGCGAGCCGGCGCCGCTTCGCTCGGAAGCGTGTACGGAGGCGGCCGCGGCCCTTGGATTGTGCGCGACGAAATCCGTTCAGAAAAAGGAACCAGAAACAGCTGCCGCCGTTGAGGCGGCGATCAAACGTCCCCAAACGACCGGCGCCGGCAACGCAGGCGGGCAGGAGCCCCCTCACCCCCAGACATGCACAGAAGCGCTCGCAGCCCTTGGGCTGTGCGCGCCAATACCCACACCGAGGAGGGAATGAGATGACCAGGAAACTCATCAGCACGTTCATGGCGGCAGCGCTTTGCCTTTACGGCGGGGCGGCCGTCGCGGCGGCCGACTACAAGATCGTGACGGCCAATGAAAAGGGCACTTATTTTGCGATCGGCGCCGACCTCGCCAAGTACGTGGCTCCCGAGGCCACGATCAATCTGGAGGTTCTGCCCACGGCGGGTTCGGCCGCGAACATCAAGCATCTTCGCTACGACCTCGGCGTCAAATTCGCGATCGTCCAGGCCGATGTTTACCAGGCTTTTGTGGACAGGGCGGCTGCAGGCAGCAAGGAAGCAAGCGTCATCATCCGTCCACTGCGCGTGATCCTGCCGCTTTACAACACCGAGATCCACTACATCGTCAGGGCCGACTCGCCCTTGAACTACATCCACGACATCAAGAACGCGAAGATCAACGGAGGCGTCCTCGGCAGCGGGGCAGCCCTGATCACGCATACCCTGTACCGGATGATGTTCAACGCGCCCATTCCGGAGGCAAACGACAGCTTCCTCGAGAACCAGGACGCGCTGGTCAAGCTGATCGGCGACAAGTCGGTCGATGTCGTCGTCGTCGCCGCGGGGCAGCCGGCCCCGCTGATCTCGAACATGAAGCCCGAGGCGCAGAAGTTCATCAAGCTGCTCAAGTTCGATCCCACCCATCCCTCGAGCAAGCTCCCGCTGACGGTCTATTCCTACTCTACCGTCCTCGCGAGCAGCTATCCCAACCTGCTGAAGGAAGACTTCACGACGGTCGCGGTGGGAGCATTCCTGGTCACTTACGACTACAACCTTCAGTTCACCGTGGGTCACCTGATGCGGTTTGCGCGATCCTTGTGCCAGAATTTCCCCACCCTGCAGGCGCAGGGCCATCCCAAATGGCGCGAAGTCAACCTGAGCTTGCCCGCTCTCGGTCCCGGCTGGATCTATTATCCGCCCACGACGAGAGAGATCCGCGCCTGTCTCGCCAAGACCAAGCAAAAAACGCCTACGAGGAAATGCTCGGCGGAGGAGCGAATCCTGGGGTTCTGCAACTGATTTTAGCCGCCCTCTCCTGCACATCGCGAAAGCTGAGGGATAAGCAGAAATACAATCTACGCGCAGTGACTGATGATCTCGGCAGGAAAACGATGGCGGTAATAAGCGGGTGTGGATGGGTTCATCCACTCAGTAAATCACCCGCCCATCAACTTGACAATACCGTCCCGAGGCCGCCGCGGAATAGAACAACTTTCCTCCGCGTCACCTTCCGTGAACAGGCTTCTTCATGGGCCGCACCATGACGTCGGTCACCTCGGCAGTCCGCGAAAGAGTCAACGCGCCGACGATCAGTTCGGCGACGTCGCCCGCCTGCACGAGTTCCGCCGCTTCATAGCTCCGCCCCTCGAACCGGTGGACCGCCTCCTGCATTGCCGTGGCGGTCCGTCCCGGAAATATGCTGACAACCCGGATCCCGTACGGATTTACGTGGTCGCGGATGCTGCCGGCGATCGAGCGCAGCGCGTGCTTGCTCGCCGCGTAGAGGCCGTTGTCGGCGCCCGCGGTGAGTCCTGCCGTCGAATTGACGAACACCACCTGGCCGCGCGTTTCCTTGAGCATGGGCAGGAAGGCCTTGGTCAGGAGGAAGGGCGCGCGCAGGTTCACCCGGTACTGTTCGTCAAGGTCGTCCCAGCCGACGGACTCGACATCGCCAAGGCGCATCGTTCCCGCGGCGTTCACCAGAACGTCGATCCGCCGGATGTCGGTGCCGACGCGCGCGACGAGGCCGCGAATCCCCTCGTCGGTCGAAAGGTCGGCAGGGTGCACGAGGACCTGCGGCGCGCGCTGCCCGATCTCTGTCGCGGTATCCTGCAACCGGCCGACGTCGCGACCGGTCAGGCAGACGCTCATGCCTTCGGCGGCGAGCGCGCAGGCCGTCGCCCGCCCGATGCCGCCCGATGCGCCAGTAACGACGGCAACACCGGCGAGCGCCGAGGTCACGGACTTGCCCTCGCAGGTCTGTCCGTCGCCCGCAGGAGGCCGGCCGTCTCGAGGGCCCGCGCCGCGGCGCGCACCGCGGGAAACGCCAGCTCTGACCGTTCGGCGATTTCTAGGAGGGAGTGGTCCCCGTCCGAGAGGTTCAGGACCCAGAGCATGGCAAGCTCGGCTTCCTCGCTTTCAACATTACCGCCCATCGTTCGATAAAGTCCCCTCTTGCCGAGCTGGGGCTCGCATTTTGGATTTTGGTTCAAGTAGTAGTTGTTATTTTCAAGTATGTCGAACACAGAAAAGTACGTCTTGCATGAATCGGCGAGATATCTCGGTTGCACCAGACTCAGGTCGTCCGCGGACGTATGATATTCGGGATAGCGGCCCCACGGGGTTCTCGTCAAGGATCCCATCGCAAGATCAAAACCGGGGGAGCAGAACTGTCGCTCGTCGTAGCCGTAGGGTGAAAAATCGGTGATTTCGTAAGGGCTGCCGGAGTGCTTGAGCACATGTTCGACGGCTCTGTCGATTTCGGCGTTTCCACGCCGGCTTTTCTTGTAATGCAATTTTCCAGAATCCCCGACGTTGGCTACCACGAGCCCATGCTTTATCCGGTCCGTGGCATTTTCGTTCAATGCTAGCCAGGTAATTGCGCCGATCGTTCCCGGAATAAAGATGAATCTGTATGAATACCGGAGCCCGGGGTCCTGCAGGGACCTCGCAAGGAAAGTGCTGAGAGCGATCCCGGAGAGATTGTCGTTGCAAAGCGATGGATGACAGATGTGACAGGAGATGAGCACCTCATCGGAACGTTCCCCGGGAATGAAGCACTCTGCATAGGTCAAGTTCCCCGTTTCAAGAGAAGAATCGATAACCACTTCATACAAGCCCTCCTTGAGATCATCGAGTTGATTCTGGCTGAGACAGAATCCCCAGCGTTCCTGATAATACGACGTCTTGTACGGAATCCAGTCGGGGTGATCTGGCAGGGTATACAGGTGCTCGCGCAATTCCGCCAGCGACATCCGTTTGCGGATGGGAGTGCTGTAGTTCAGAACATGCAAATTTGATTTCTTGAAATCGATGACTTTGATTCTGTCGGAATTCTTGACGTAGGCATCTCTGATATTCCATTCCTTCGGTACTGTCCAGTCGAACACCCGCGTGCCGGTAGGAACTTCATGGATCTTCAAGGGAATATGTTCGCTGACGCGGCGCAAGGTTTCCCGAACGCCGTTGCCGGTAATGCTGCGGCAAATCGGATACAGTTCCCGCACAAGCTCGTACATTGGTTCGCCCACTCCGGTGGGATCAATACCCGCCTTGACATCGGATACGGCAATCGCGGTCATATTCGCACGCGAAAGTCGGGATAGTCCTTGTCTCGCTCGGAGATGACAGCCACTTCAAGCCCATCCGGTCGTTCGATATGGCTGCCAAGTGTACGACGGCATCGATCAGCGTCGCTTACGGATAGGACTGCCGAAGCCGCTGAAGGACGGAAGGGCCGACGTATCCGGTGTTACCGGTAATCAATATCTTCATATCAGCAATGCACCATCACAATCATTCTTCTCATCTCGATTTTTCTCATCGTGATTTTACCTTGGGCGCAAGCGTACCGCTTCCCACCCAGGAAATCAGTTGGCTTTTGGATAGACTGTGACTTCGGGAATCGGCACGACAAACTTGCCTCCCCATGCTCGTATGCCGGACATCTGGGCCATGATCTCATCCTTGAAATTCCAGGGCAAGATCATCAGATAGTCGGGTTTGGTTTCCTTGATCCTGTCGGGGTGAAAGATGGGAATATGCGTTCCCGGCAGAAACTTGCCCTGCTTGTAGGGATTGCGGTCCACCGTGTAATCGATGAAATCTGTGCGGATGCCGCAGTAATTCAGCAGCGTGTTACCTTTGCCCGGCGCCCCGTATCCGACGACCGACTTGCCTTCTCGCCTGACCCCAATCAAGAATTCCAGAAGCTTCCGCTTGGTCTCCTTTACCTGCTCTCCAAAATTGCGATATGTTTCGATTCGTCCAAACCCGGCCTCAAGTTCTCTTTGCCGCATTTCGACAACGCGATCGCCGATCGGCCTCGCGTTGTCCTCGTCGTGTCGCCCGTAGATTCTCAGAGACCCGCCGTGCGTTGACAGCTCCTCGACGTCGAACAGGGTGAGGCCATGGCGGGCAAAGATTTTCTCGGTGGCGATAAATGAAAAATACGAGAAATGCTCGTGATAAATCGTATCGAACTGATTTTCGTTCATGAGCCGCATGAGGTGCGGGAACTCCATCGTGACCACGCCGTTCGGCTTGAGCATGGCTTTCATGCCCCCGACAAAATCATTGAGGTCAGGAACCTGTGCCAACACATTGTTACCAATCAAGAGATCAACCTGTCTATATTGCGCAGCAAGCTCCTTGGCCGTCTTGCGGCCAAAGAACTTGACGACTGTCGGGACCCCAATTTTCTCCGCGACCGCCGCAACGTTGGCTGCGGGCTCAACACCTAGGGCCTTGATCTTTTTCTGGACGAAATACTGGAGAAGATAACCGTCGTTGCTCCCCAGTTCCATGACCGTGCTCCGATGGTCTAGATCCAACCGGCTGACGATCATGTCAGCGTACCGTTTTGCATGCTCCAACCAGCTATCGGAGTAGGACGAAAAATAGGCGTACTCGCCGAAGATCTCCTCGGGACTAACGTATTGCTCCAACTGAGCGAGAAAACAATTGTCACAAACGTACACATGGAGGGGATAGAACGCCTCCATCTGATTCGCTTTTTCGGGACTTACGTAGTTCTCGCAAAGCGGTGACATGCCGAGATCCACGAGCAAATGCTGCAGCTTAGCCCCGCAGAACCGACACCCTGCTTGCGCAAGGACAGAATCCTGTCTTTGCATAAAATGGCCTTCGCAGCCTGGGATCTTCCCCCGATTTAGTTGACACCGGGCTGGTTTCTCATACTCCCCCAAAGGTTTTCGTGAATGCTTTCAACCGCCTTACTGGAGGTTTACATTTGGCTTACTAAAATCGGTGTGGATTCGCCGCCCACAGGAGCACAGTTCCTGATCTGACCGATTCTTGTACCGAGCCCGACATTGAGTCACTCCGGCTTGATATTCGCCCGTTGCACCACCTGGGTCCACTGCCTGATTTCCTTCTTGACCAGAGCATCCAGGGTCTCGGGTGTGCCACCGGCGAGCGTTACGTCGATCTTGGCCGCCGCCGCCTTCACGTCCTGAAGCGCCAGCACCTTGTTGACCTCGCCATTGAACTTGCTGATCACAGCCGGCGGCGTTTTGGCGGGAACCATCACGCCGGTCCAGGCTTCGACGATCATGTTGGGGAAACCCGATTCGACAATTGTGGGTACGTCCGGCAACACCTGTGTTCGTTGCGGGCTCATCACGGCAAGCATGCGTACCCTGCCACTTTGCAAGAGCGGCACGGCCGTCTGAAACACCATCATGCTGACCTGCACATGGCCCGCAATGAGGTCGTTGATCACGCCCGTCGTGCCTTTGTAGGGGACATGAACCATCTTGGTGCCGGCCTCGTGCTGGAGCAGTTCCATGGACAGATGAAACACGCTGCCCGTGCCCGCCGACGCATAGTTGAGATCGCCCGGCCGCGCTTTGGCCTGGACGATCAACTCTTTCACCGTGCTGGCCGGAAAGTGGTTGGAGACCACCAGGCTCAACGGGCTCGTTCCCAGCAGCATGACCGGGGCGAAACTTTTATCAGGATCGTAAGGCAGTTTCGGGTTCATCGCCGCCAGCGTGCCGAAGGCGGTCGAGGTGAAAAGGTAGGTGTAGCCGTCGGGGCTGGCTTTTGCGACGGAGTCGATGCCGATGATGCCCGCCGCGCCCGGCTTGTTTTCCACCACGACCGGCACGCCCCAGCGCTGCGATAGGTGCGGTTGCACCAGCCGCGCCAGCGAATCCGCCGCAGTGCCCGGGGTGAACGGCACCACGAACAGGACGGAACGCGACGGATAGTCCTGCGCCCGGCTAGACACCGGAAACGCGGCGGCACACAGCAAAGCCGTTCCAGCAATCAGCTTGGCCGGTTTCATGGACCCTCCGCGATATATCGGGAAACGAATGTCGATCGACAGCCTCAGACCGCGACGTGGGGCGCGCCTTCCCGGTACTTCACCGCATCCAAGGCATGCTCCTCGAAATCGGCTTCCACGGGAATGACGAAGGAGGCCGAGCGCACGAGCTGGGCCTCCGGGCTCAGCCCCGGGGCCTTGCCGCCCTCCTGGACTTCCTTCCCGGCTTTTAGCAGCCGCTGGCGCGCGATGATGATGGCGCGGTCGGTGGACCGGAGGTGCTCCTTGGTCTTTGGGTATGGGGTGAGTGGGATGAAACGTCATTGACCACGCCATGCAATTTTCGTCGTCCATGGGCACCCACGCATGGCCGTTGAGCGCGTTGCCGGCGTAGGGAGGAATGAGGGTGTACCACGGCATGATCCACTGCGTGATCCGCCAGTAATAGTTGCCGGGATCCGCATCGCGCCGCGCGCCGATGATCAGGCCGCCGGCGGAGTCGAGGATGTGGAAGGTGGTCTTCGTGGATTTTGCGAACTTCGCGCCCGCGGTGTTCCGATGGAATGGGTCGGTGGCCAAATCCCCGCGGTGCAGGAACGAAACGTGGCTGGAATCGATGCCGCCCTCGATCGCCTGCAGGTAGTTGCTCTCCTGCCACCGTTTGGTGGTGACGCGATGCGATGGGGGCAGATGCAGCCACTCGAAGTTCGGCAACGGTGGCTTTTGCGCCGGCGGGCCCATGTAGGTCCAGGTGACGCCGCCCAGCTCCACGCACGGGTAAGCCTTGAGCTTGATGCGCTGGCGTATGCGGCTTTCTTCCGGCTCGGAGGGCAGGTCCACGCACTGGCCGTTCACGTCGTACTTCCACCCGTGGTACGCGCAGCGCAGCCCGCACTCCTCGTTGCGGCCGAACCAGAGCGACACGCCGCGATGGGCGCAGAACTCGTCGATGACGCCGATGCGCCCTTCGCTGTCGCGGAACGCGACCAGCTTCTCTCCCAGCAGTTTCACGCGAACCGGGGGGCAGTCGCGCTCCGGCAACTCCGAGTCGAGCAACGCGGGTATCCAATAGCGCCGGTCGAGCTTGCCGCTGAATGCGAGAAGCTTGGTCAGCTCGCGCGTGCTCCTGACCTTGTCGAGGGACCACAGGAGCTCCGTCAGCCTGGCTGCGCGCTGCGCGCCGGCGACCGGCTCGACGTTCTCGCGCAGCTTCTCATTGAGATCCGCGTCGGTAAAGGGATTCTTGTGGTGCCCGGGGAACGGCCGCGCATCGCCATGCACGACTGCGCCGTCGTTGAGCTCGATCTCGACGCGCGACAAATAGCCCATCTCCACGCGCTTGTGCTTGCCCATGGCGTGCGAGCCCAGCTCCAGCGCAGGCGCGCAAATGACCTTCTTGATGAACGCCTGGCGCTCCGGGTTGAGAACCACATTCGGCGTGAAGCTCGCCACCCCGATGGTACCGTCCAGGACCGCGGCCGCGACGATATAGGGCAACGAATGATCGGCGGTCTCGCGCGAGATGGGATTCCACGGATCCTGGCGTATCTTGACCAGGTGATCGTAGGCGCCCTCCTCGGCGAACACGCGCACCTGCCTGATCGTGGAAAGATCCTTGATCCGGGATCGAGCCTGAATAGCGGCTTGTACCGCGCTCTGCGCCACGGAGCCGACCGGCCAGCGCTTCATGAAGGCGTCGTTCACCCGGGTCAGCGGAAGCTTCGGGTTCAGACGCTCGCGCAGCACGGGAACCGGGTCGTCTTTCATGTTCATTTTTTGGATGAAGCCGCACCTCCCGACGAACGGCCTGACAGCCGCCTCGACCCCCACCTGCGCCAGCAGGCAGGCTTGGAGTGCGTTCCTCGCGGCATCGCTGCCGTTGAAGCGCTTCCACATGGAGAGGTCGCCGCGCTCGTTGAGCTCGCCTGATTCGATCTCGTCACTGGCGAAATGAGGAATCACGGTCATGCCCATGGCTTCACGCGTCTGGTCGGCATTCAAATTCAGCAATCTTGCGATGGCGGCGGTCGCGCCGAGGGCGGACAGATTCGTGTAGTCCCAGCCGCCCGGCGCGGTCGAGAACGCATCGAACGCGGCCCCCACCATTTCGTACCCGATGGCCACCGCCGAGAGCAGTTTTTTCCCCGGGGCATTCGTCCATTCGGCGGCGGCGATCACGCCGGAAAGGATATCGCTCGAATGACCGCTGTTGCGCCGCCCCACGAAAAAGTCGTTGTAGTCGTGGCATCTCAGGAGCACCCCGTTCGTTAACGCGGCCAGCTCGGGCGCCGCGCGCTTTTGCGTGCCCCAGATCACGCAGCTTTTGCTGTTCGCCGGGAAGCGGTAGGCGTGTTTCCGCGCGTTCTGTGCGGCCGGGTGCCGCAGCGCGGCTACTGCGACGGCTATCGAATCGATGAGGGCGGCTTTGGCGGAACGCTCGGCGCGCTCGTCGAGCTTGTCGGAGACGTTCACCACATAATGGCCGATCAGCTCGCCGATTTCGTCGCGGTATTGCTGCTGATTGGGGTTGGCCGTCACGCATAACCTTTCTGCGAGGCTTGCTTGACCGCGGGATCTTTCCCCAGGATGGCCGCAACCTCCCTCCCCACCGCGGCCGGGAGCAGCGATGAATCTTTCGTGAAAGTGACGAAACGGAAACCGCGATCGGCCTGCTTGCGGGCCGCCTTGCCGTTGCCGCATTGAATCCCCGGCACGATGCCATGCTTCTTGCATGCGGCGAGGATGCGCTCGACCGCCGCCACGTGTTCCGGCTCCTCCTTGTCGAGATCGGGCTGCAATCCGAGCCCGAGCGCGAGATCGGCCGGGCCGACGTAGATTCCATCCAGGCCGGGCGTGCCGGCGATTTCATCGATCTTCTCTACCGCCTCGCGGGTCTCGACCATGACGAAGCACAGGACGCTGTCCC